>JBOGTX010000718.1:0-1929 GCA_050695695.1 Chloroflexota bacterium | reverse complement strand
ATCGCCGCCTGGCCGAGGCCGAGGCAGTGTTTCAGCAATTCCAGGATCAGATCGCCTGGCTGGGACGCTCGGGGGCAAGCGCGAGTACGCTGGCCTCGCTTCACGCGGGAGACTACTTTCGCTATTTGCCCCAGGCTGGCTTTCTCCCGCTCGGTCAAGGCAGCTTCCGGGGTTTCACGGTGAACGCGTTTTTCAGCGAACAGCCCCACCGCGACCCGGAGTTCGTCGATGGGGCGATCGTCCGCTCAGCCTTCGACCAGGCGCTTCGGTACGAGCCGATCGACCTGTCCACGGACGAACTGGCGTGGATCTACCAGCCCTGGCAGAACTCGAAAGCAATCGCCGATGGCGCGGCGATCCAGCCGTATGTGGTTTTCACGACCGGACACATGCCCCACCTGGCGGTTGCGCGGTTCGACCTGGCCCGGTGGGATGACAGTAACTACGTCGATTGCCCT
Organism: Chloroflexota bacterium; assembly: GCA_050695695.1. GTDB lineage: Bacteria > Chloroflexota > UBA6077 > FW602-bin22 > CADDYW01 > JAJPKB01. The sequence goes on along the minus strand of JBOGTX010000718.1, from coordinate 1,471 downwards.
GGCGCGACCTGAGACAACGCCGAGAAAGGAAACGAGATGGCGAGTTTGCCGACCAACGTCCGTCCGGGGGACGTCATCTCCTCCGACTTTATCAACCTTCTTCTGAGCGAGTTGGTGACGATCGAACAGCGGCTCACGGCTCTGGAGGCCGGCGGAACGACGCCGGGCACCAATGTGACGATCGCCAGCTTCGATCCTCCCAATCAGCAGAACGCCGGACAGATCCTGACGATCACCGGTACCAATTTCGCCTTTCCTCCCACGGATAATCAGGTGACCCTCGACGACGCGCCGGTGACGGCGTTTCGCCCGGATAGCACCAGCACGATCCTCAAGTTCATCGTTCCGACGACGTTGAATCTGCCGACGGCGGGTCGGAACGTGAAGGTCACGATCATCAACGCGGTTGGCTCGACCTCGGCGCTCTACCGCATTCTGCCGGCCGTGCCGGTGGTTGGGATTCCACCGATCATTACCAACGTCGCCGCCTCCGATGGTGGGGCATTCTTGCGGGTAGGCCAGCCGATCATTATCACGGGCCAGAACTTCGCCGCGACCCCAACTGACAACATCCTGACATTTCAGGTGATGACCGCGAACGGGCCGGTTATTTACCCGAAAGTAGGGCAGACCTTGCAGATCAACACCGGTCAGTCGAGCACGACCCAGATCGTCGTCACGATCCCGGATATCGCCGAGATCACGGCGGGCGGAGGAACCACGCCGGTCACCCTGCAAGTGGGAGTTGGAGCCCAGGTGCCGGCGGCTCGGAATATCCTGGTGATTCGTGGGTAAACGGGGTGGCTAAAGAGGTAGAAAGATGGACGGAATAGCTTCATTTCAGATCACGGTACCCAAGAAAACCGCCGGGGGCGAGTTACCGATCTTCAAAATGAAGGTGCTCGTCGACGTTGCCAGCGAGTCGGCGGTCACCTTTCGCGTGACCGATCCGCGTGGCCCGAGTGTCCAGAATACGTTCGGCCCGTTTTCCCCCGGCAGTGCATCGAGCCCGCTGACTGCCTTCACGCCCACCCCGCCGGGTGCGGTTACTCCGAATAGCTTGACCGTGGTTCCGCCTTCCACGGTGGTGCCGGTCGGGGATCCGTCGCGGCGCCGCTACGTCTTCTTCTTCAATCTGGACGCGGACTACGACCCGAACAATAGCTGCGCGAATACGATGGCCGCGGACCAGACCTGGACCGTCGAGGTGACCGCGGGGCCGCTGATCATCGGCGGCTGCGCCCAGAGCTTCGACCGCAATATTCCGGGCCAGCAGTGCACTGGCCCGGTCGAGCCGGTCCAGGTGGGCGCGGTGGCCGTGATCAACGGAACGGCGATTCAGGCCTGCGAGCTACTGCGGCCCGGACTCGACGCCGTCCTCGTGCTCGACAAGTCCGGCAGCATGGCCGGCTCGACGCTGGGGAACGTCGCTCAGGCGAAGATCGACGCCCTGCACAAAGCGGTCACCGAC
>JBOGTX010000717.1:0-3928 GCA_050695695.1 Chloroflexota bacterium | reverse complement strand
CGCCTGGACCGGGCTCGGGTGCTCGCCGGCCGGCCGATCGACCCACTCGGCGCGGTTGATCAGGTAGCGGGCCCGGGGAAAGGTCGGGACGCGCTCGCCGCCGCGCGCGGTGGTCGCCCCCGCGATGTGGTCGCCGTGGGCGTGGGTGATCAGGACGTGGGTGACGTCGCCCGGGCCCACGGCGAGGGTCGCCAGGCCGGCGAGCGCGCCCGGCGTCCGCTCGAGCCGCGCCGGCCACGAGGGTGCGGGGTCGCCAAAGCCGAGGTCGATCACGATCGAGTTATCTCCGATTCGGACGTGCGCCAGGTTCACGTCGATCGGGAGCTGGCCGGCCGGGTCGGCCTCGGGCATGGCGCGGCGCCACTCGTCCTCGGCCACCTGGAGCTCCGGCGCCCAGGGAAAAGTGCCATCACGGATGATCGAGACGGTGGCGTCGCCAATCCGGCGGGTATCGACGTAGTGGACGGAATTCGAAGGGTCCACGCGATCCTCCCAATTTTGAACGCCTGGCGCGACCTGAAGCATCCCGAATGTCCGAACTGGTATCGAAACCGCCGCGAATTCGGGATGCCGCACGTTGTGCCAGGCATTACTTTCGCGGGTTCAGGCGCCGAAGTGTTGGCGCAAGATGGCAAGATTGTGTCGAGCGTTTTCCAGGGGCGCGGCGCCGGCCGAGGTCTCGAGCATCAACCAGCCATCGTACCCGATCTCGCGCAGCGCCCGGCCCACCCCGGCGAGGTCCACGGTGCCGGCGTCCAGGCTCGCGCCGCGCGCGCCCTTGACGTGGATCTGGAAGATCAAGCCGCCGCGCGCCCGGATCTCGGCCACTGGATCCCGGCCACGCCCGGCGGCGTTGCCGGTGTCGAAGTAATCGCCCACCCACTGGCTGTCCACCCGCGACAGGACGTCCTGGGTCTCGGCGGCGCTGTAGCCGGTTTCGATCCCGACCCGCACGCCGAGCGGCGCGGCGGCGACGGCCAGCTCGCGCAGCGACGTCAGGTACGCCTCGGTCGACGCGGCATCGTCCAGCGCGGCGGTGCCCGGCAGGAGCGCCACCGTTCCGCCGAGCTCGGCGCACCGTCGGAGGGCGAGGCGCGCCTGCGCCACCGTCGCGTCGCGGACGCTCGGATTCGGATCGGTCAAGCGCCATTCCTGGCCGAAGAACACCAGGCCAAGCGACGGCAACGCGACCCCGGCCCGCTCCGCCGCGGCGCGCAGCGCCCCGACCCGTTCGGGATGGTCCAGCAGTTCCGCCAGGGTCGCGGGTCGGAGGAACAGCTCGATCCCGGCGAAGCCAAGCTCCCCGGCTTGTCGGATTGCATCCTCCCATTCCCCCGGGAGGGTCACCGAATGACAGACGCCAATGCGCATCGTTTTCTCTCCTCAGCTCGATCGGAATCGGATTGACGGAATCGGGTGCGCCCCTCGGCTTTCGCGTCGGGGTAGCCCGCGTGGGGCCACTCCCGGCGCCCCTTCGCGCGGGCAGAGCGTTCGCGGGTCATCCCTTGGCCGGTCCGACCGGGCTCCATTCTACTCGACCGCATCGCATGACCATCCGGTGAGGCCGATGCGATCTGCCTCGGCATGTCGCCTGGTCGTCCGGACCGAGCGAACGATCCGGAGCCAGGCCCCCTCGCTACGCGACGGTCGCCTGGATCCTGCTTCTGGTGCTCGGCGCGTTTTACCGGTTTGCCCCGGTCTCCGACCTGCTGGCCGCCACGACTCGACCATCCTGCTTCGCAGCCAGATCGCCGACGTCGGGGTGCCGCTCCTGCTGCTGGTCCACATTCCAACCTTCTTCCGAAGGGCGTCACTTCAGTCCACCCATGAAGACCTGGATTTGGCGGCACGGTAAGCCGCCAAATCCAGGTCTTAAAAATTCTAGGCCTCGACGCTGGTCAGGAACTCGTCGACGATTCGGTTGAAAGCCTCGGGCCGCTCGAAGTACACCGAATGACCGGCCCGGGGCACGCTCGCGTAGCGACCGTTCGGGACGCGCTCGGCCAGCGCGCGGAGCGACGGCGGCAAGGCGAGGGTGTCTTCCTCGCCGGCCAGCGCCAGCACCGGCATCGTCAGCGAACTCAACGCCTCCGGCGGAATTGGCGACCTTCCCAGCGCCAACGCACGGGGCTCGGCAAGGCGGGCATCGCGCCAGCTGGTGATGCTCCGGTAGAGGTGATAGAGGGCCGGCTGCTCCTCCATCATCCGCTCGTGGCCGGCGAGAATGCCCCGCGCCAGCAGCTCTTCGCGGGTGGGTTTCCCGGCCCGTAGCCGCGCGACCTCCTCGTCGGAGATCAGCGGCGCGACGCCCCCGGTCGTCGAAGCCATCACCAGCGCGCGAACCCGCGTCGGGAAGCGCAGCGAGTAGCCCAGGGCGGTCCAGCCGCCCATCGATTGGGCGATCAGGCACACATTCGAAAGATCGAGGTAGTCGATCAGGGCAGCGAGGTCGTCCACGAACCCCTCGCGCCCGGGACCGCCCGGCGCCTCGGTCGAGGGCGCGAACCCCCGATGGGCGAAGGTCACGCAGCAGTAGCGCCGCCGAAAGTAGGGGATCTGCTGCCACCACGACAGGTGATTGCCGCCGGCGCCGTGGGCGAAGATCAGCGCGGGACCGTCACCGTGGACTTCGTAATAGAGCTCGGAACCCTCACGCGCGAGAAAAGGCATCGTTCCCTCCCTGGATCGCCGACCTGGCGACGCGAGCGACGTGACCGGCCAGTCTCTGTACGCCGACGGCGGCTGCCGCCTTCAGTCGTCGGGGCGACGACCTTCAGCTTTTTCGTCGCTCGAGCACGACGAGCGGAATCTGGCGGCCCGCCTTCGCCTGATGGTCGGTGAAAAACTGGTATTGACCCACGATTCTAGTCCAGAGCAGTTGCCGCTCCGAACCGTCGGCGACGGTCGCGGTGGCGTCGAAGGTGTCCTTCCCGACCTCGACGCTGACCTCCGGGTGGGCCACCAGGTTGCGGTACCAGTCCGGATGTTTTGGCGCGCCGGCGTTCGAGGCGATCACGATCAGGCGGTCGCCCTCGGTCACGTACATCAGCGGCGTCGTCCGGTGCTGGCCGGTCCGCGCGCCGGTGGTCGTGAGGAGGAGCAGCGGCCGGCCGGCCATCGGCCCGTCAGCCTCGCCACGGTTGGCGCGGAATTCCTCGATCAATCTCCGGTTGTAATCGTTTTGGTCGGTCACGGTTGCTCCTGTTGTCGATAGCGCTCGCATCAGGACTGGCCTAACTTTGGAGCGGGATAAGGTTATCAGGGCTCGCCGGCCAGTAGCGGCTCGTGACCCAGGCGACACGACGCGCGCTCGGCGTGGCTGACGACCGACTCGATGACTGCATCGAGACTCTGCCCTTGGAATCGCCGCGATGGGCCACTCACGCTCATCGCGGCGACGACGCGCCCGGTGCGGTCGCGGATCGGCGCTCCGACGCACCAGAGGTTTCGGTGCCGCTCTTCGCGATCGATGGCGTACCCTTGAGCCGAGACCGTGTCCAGCTCGCGGTCAAGCGCCTCGACGGATTGAATCGAGTTGGCGGTGTAGGGTCGCCACCCTTTCGCGCTGATCAGCGCATGGACGTCCTCCCGCGGCAACCCTGCCAGTAAGCACTTTCCCAGCGCCGTACAGTGGGCGACCGCGCGACGACCGAGCGTGGTGTAGATCGGAGGCACGTACGACCGAATGGCATAGCCGATGTGGAACGTATCGCCGTCGAAGAGAACCGCGAGATTGCCGTTCGAACCAACGTCATCCGCCAGCGCCTCCAGCTCGGGCAGCGCGTGCAGCCGGGCGTCGATCTGATTCAGGACGATACCAGCGTGCTCCACCAGGCGCAGGCCCAATCGATACAGGCCAGAGCGCGGGTCGCGCTCCAAATACCCTCCGGACTCGAGGGTCGCGAGATAGCGATAGAGGGTGCTGTAG
>JBOGTX010000716.1:0-4276 GCA_050695695.1 Chloroflexota bacterium | reverse complement strand
CAGCAGATCGCGCCGTACGTTCGGCGACCCGAAGGGGTGTCGCCGGCCGTTTCCCTGTATTTCGCGACGGCGCTCACCCATCGAGGTTACGCGAGTGGGGTGCTCGTCCGGAACGTGGCGGGTCGCCCGATCAAGGTCGAAGGGAACGTCCAACACCCCGCCAGCCTCGGCGCGACGGATATCTTCGGCCAGGCCGCGATGCTCACCTTCTACGACCCCGATCGCTCCACGGTGGTGCTCAATCAGGGACAGAAGACCACCGCGGACAAGCTGACCGCGGCACTCACGGCCGCCGCCAACGCGCAGCGCTCGAAACAGGGCAGTGGTCTACGGGTGCTGACTGAAACGGTGACCTCGCCGTCGCTCGCCGATCAGCTGCAAGCGTTGCCGCGGCAATTTCCCGCCGCGACGTGGCACGTTTGGGAGCCAATCAATCGCGACAACGTCCGCGAGGGAGCGCGCCAGGCGTTCGGCGAGGTGGTCGACCCGCGGTACCACCTCGACCAGGCCGAGGTGATTCTCACACTCGACGCGGACTTTCTCAATGGGCTACCGGGGAGCCTGCGCTACGCGCGCCAGTTCGGACAGAAGCGCTTCGTGACCGGGAGCGGCGGGAAGCAGAGTCGCCTCTACGTGGTCGAGAGCGCGCCGACGGTCACCGGCATGGTCGCGGATCACCGACCGAGGGTGCGGTCGGCGGACGTCGAGGCCGTCGCGCGGGCGATCGCCGCGGGCGTGGGCGTCGCCGGGGCCGCGGGATCACCGCCCCCGGGCGTACCGGCCGGGTTGATCGCCACGGCGGTGAAGGATCTGGCCAGTCATCAAGGCACGAGTCTGGTCATCGCCGGCGACGAGCAGCCGCCCAGCGTGGCACGTGCTGGCACACCAGATCAGCCAGGCGCTCGGCAACGTCGGGAAGACGGTCGTCTACACGGATCCCGTGGAGTTCAATCCGGTCGACCGGCATCAATCGCTGCGCGAGCTGGTCCAGGATCTCAACGCCGGGAAAGTCGATCTGTTGCTGATTCTTGGCAGCAACCCGGTTGACACCGCGCCGGCCGACCTCGACTTCGCGGGGGCCATGTCGAAAGCAGGCCAGAGCGTTCACCTCAGCCTGCACGTGGACGAGACGGCGAAGCGAAGCACCTGGCACGTCCCGCGGGCCCACGAGCTCGAATCGTGGGGCGACCGCTCACGACCTCGTGAAGGGATACTGGCAGGAACAGATCAGGGCGCCGAGCTTCGAGCAGAGGTGGCGCGTCACCTTGAACGTCGGGAATCATCGCCGCTGGAAGGGCGTGGATCATCATTTTGAATCACTCTTCCTTGCGAACGATTGCCATGAACGCTGAATAATCCACGAACCACAGTCGGCGCATTCTCTTTGTCTTGGGACAAAGACCGAACGGTGGGATCTCGCTAACCTCGAAGCCATGACGAACCAGGGGATTCGGCGAGGGTAGAAGCTCTGATGAACCGTGCCAGCTCGATTAACGCCGAGACGAACGTCGACGAGCTCATCGACCGCTTCCCGACGGCCGCACGGGTGTTCATTCGGCGGCGAATGGCGTGCGTCGGGTGTGAGATCGCCCGCTTCGAATCGGTCGCCGACGTTTGCGACGCCTACCACCAGCCTTTGGAGACGTTCCTGAAGGAGCTGCGAACGGCAGCGACCGAGATGCCGGGTGAGTAACCCGCGCCGACTGGCGACCGACTCAGCGCGGGGAAGAAGGCGCCGACAGCCCACCGGAAGAAGTGGGATTACCCCGACGGCTCTGCCTCGAGCGCCCGGGCAAAGGCAGTCCAAAAGGGATCGATGCGTGGGTGATTCAAAGGAAACTCCTGACCGTTCGTCGCATAGCGTAGTCCTCGCTCGGCGGGCACCACCTCGCCGATGATGTCGCTGGCGATGCCGTCGGCGTGGAGCGCGGTAACGACCGCATCCGCCTTGGCAGGACGGACCGTCATGATGAGAGCCCCCTCGCTGATTGACGTGAAGGGATCGATCGCGAACTCATCGCAGACCAGGCGGACGGCCTCCGGAATATGGATAGCATCGCGGTCGATCCGCAAGCCGACCCCGGATGCCTGAGCGACTTCGACCAGACCACCCCAGACGCCGCACTCGGTCGCGTCGTGCATCGCGGTGACACCGTTCTCTCTCACGCCGACCGAAACCGCCGTCATCGCGTCACGCACGACGCTCATCTGGTGAAAGACCTCTTCCGCGGCGCGCGCTCGCTCGATTCCGTAACGCCGCTCGATCCGGCGCGGAAAGGTCGCCGCGAAGAGGCCCGTCGCTTCGATCGCCGGCCCCTTCGTCAGAATCACGGCGTCTCCGACTCGGGCCATCGTCGGCGTGACCCACTCGTCGGTGCCGCCGATGGCCATCACCGTCGCGCCTCCGACCATCGGGTACGCGCAGCCATCATAGCGACCGGTGTGGCCCGCGACGATGGTGATGGCGAGGTCTTCACAGGTGCGGTGGATCGCCGTCCACAGCGTCTCCAGATCCTGATCGGAGATCGAGCGCGGCAGGTTGAGATCGAAGGTCGCGTAGGTCGGACGCAGACCCGAGGTCGCCGCGTCGGACGCAAGGATATGGACGGCGAACCACGCGGCGCGTTCCCAACCGTACTCCGGAACCACGAAGATCGGATCGGTCGTCAATGCCATGACGGTGCGTGCGTCAAGACGAACAACCCCGACATCGACGCCGTGCTGGGGGGCCACGATCATCTTTTCAGAAGCGGCTCCAAGCGAGCGGAAAATGATGCGGTCGAATACCTCAGCGGAGATTTTGCCTGGCGGATGAAGCGGTATACTCACGGTCGAACCTCCCAGGAACCGAACATTGATCAGCCCTTGAAAGCTAACACCCCCACCCAGAGACTCTTCGTTTCCCGGGTCCCAGCTCGCAGGCATTCCAGTAGCTTGTGCCCCCACGCTCCCGCGAGAGAAGCGAAGGCGCGCTAGCCAACCCGAAACGACGGCGCCGCGGCCGCCCGACCTGCGAGGCGCGGCAAGTCGGTCGGTCCAAAGGAAACGTTGCCCTTCTGATCGATCCGCAGATCGTCGCCAGCGAATTGGCAGGTGAGCGTGCGCCGGAACGGCGTCTCGTTCCAGCAGAGCTCGACAATGTAGGTATTCTCGTCACGCCACGCCCCGCTGGCCGCCACCTTCGCGAGCGTGGCGGCGTGCCGCGCGTCGAGCGCTCTGGTCTCGCTCCGCGCCCAGCGTCCATAGCCACAGCGGATTTGCTGTTCGCCCCGGTCGTCGCGAATGGTGATCGTGGCGCCATCGGGCGTGAAATCGAACCCAACCGCCGCGATCCCCTCGGAATTTTCTTCAAGCACGAACTCACGGCCGGAGACCGCGGCCGCGCCGGGCGACATCGCGAGGCCGGCCGACGGGGCCAAACGAAGCGTCGCCAAACGCTCGGCCAGCGCCCGATCGGCCGATGATGCGCCCCGGACCGGCCCGGGTTCCATCGCCGGAAGGAGATGCTCCCAAACCACATCGAGAACTGCCTGCATGTTGCTCAGCCCCGACGTCACCGCGAGAACGGCCTCCTGCTCGGGAATGACCACGCAAAACTGGCCAAAGGCGCCGTCGCCGCGGTAAGCGCCGTGGCGACAACGCCAGAACTGGTAGCCGTATCCTTGTTCCCAATCGGGGTTCGCGGATGGCCCGTTGGGAACTTGCCGCGACGTGGCTTCCGCCACCCAGGATTCCGAAAGCAGGCGCGCGCCCCGCCACGTGCCCTTCTGGAGATAAAGCTGGCCGAATCGAGCGACATCCATGGTCGTGACGCTCATTCCCCAGCCGCCGGCGTCGATGCCCTGGGGTGAGGTCTCCCAGGTCGGATTCTCGATTCCGAGCGGCCCGAAAAGGCGCGGCTCGAGGTAGTGAATCAACCGCTCGCCGGTGATTCGTTGGGCGATCGCGGAGAGCATATACGTGGCGACCGAGTTGTATACGAAGTGCGTGCCGGGGGAATGCTCGACCGGCTGGGCCAAAAACGCTTGCGCCCAGGTTAACCCCGGCTGGCGGACCACTCGCGTCGGGTCGGTATCGTGCCCGGTCGTCATCGTCAGAAGGTGACGGACGCACATGGCCCGGAGGTTCGCTCCCGGGTCCGCTGGCGCTTCCTCCGGAAAGTAGTCGAGCACTCGATCGTCGACCGACAGCCGCACCTCCGCGAACAATAAGCCAATCGCCGTCGAGGTGAAGCTCTTTCTCAGCGAGAAAAGCATGTGCGGCGAGGTCGCGTTAT
>JBOGTX010000715.1:0-1853 GCA_050695695.1 Chloroflexota bacterium | reverse complement strand
GCCCCCGGCTTGATCGCGTACAGGGCTCGGGCATGGATTCTCTGGCGCACCCGGCTCTCGTCCACCCCGAGACGACGCGCGGCCTCGGCAACACTGAGGCTGGTCGCCAGAATCGCCGCGTAGAGCGTCGCGCCCCGCGTCGCCGGTCCGTTCGGCCCGGTCGAGGCGACCGGAGCGCTCAGGGGATCGATCCCGCCCCGGTTGAGCGCCGCGCGCTGCTCGCGCGTCAGGTCGCGCCCGGGATCGCCCACGCGCGGGGGAGCGATCTCTTGGACCGCGGCGATGACGAGGTGCTCGAACTCCTCTGGGCTAACGTTGATACCCGCCCGCTCGAGGAGCGCAGAGCTGATGGTCATAATATCCCTCCACTCTCCCATTCTATCACGATAGGAGGAGTCGGGAGTCGCCAGCAGGAACCGCGAACCTGACCCACACCAAACTTCGGGAAGCCGCGCCGAGCGGACACCGAGACGACGTCCACCGCGAGGGCGCGAAGGGAGAACATCTGGACCACGAATGGCGCGAAAGGCCACGAAACGCGCCAAAGCGGCGATCTGCCCCCCTACGCTTTTCGTGATTTTTCGCGCCGTTTCGCGCTTTCCGTGGTCCAAACGTTCTTCGCGCCTTCGCGGTGCCGGTCTCCCGCTGCGACAAGGCAGACGGTCGGCATCCCGCGCGATCACCGGCCGGGATCCGCGATTGCCTCGGCGTGGCCGCCGTCGCGGGTCTCCGGTGGCGCGGGCCTTGGCAGCACGACCAGGCGGACCTGTCCGGGGCCGACGACCTCGATCTCCAAGACGTCTCCTGGCTTGATTCCGGCCGCGTGTCGGATCTCCGACGGCAGCGTCACCTGACCCTGGGCCAGCACCCTGGCAGTCGCCATCCCATCGCCTCCCTGTCTTGTCGTGGCAAGTGGAGAGAATTATACCCGCCAGTTCCCTCGCGTCGCCACGGGTGATACACTTGCCAGCGTCACGACGGGCGCCCGAGCGCCGGTCTCGGGCCCCGACTTTCGCCCGTGGCTTGGAGGAACGGCCGTGTCGACGAGTCTGGAAGCCATTCGCCTGTCCCCTGCCGAGATCCGGGAGCGGATCGCGCGCCTGCCCCGGGTTCCCCTGGCCTTCACCCCGACCCCGCTGGAAGAGGTGCCTCGCCTGTCCGAGGCGCTTGGCGGTCCGCGCATCTTGATCAAGCGCGACGATCTCACCGGCTTCGCCTTCGGTGGCAACAAGGTTCGGGCGATGGAGTTCCGACTGGCCCACGTGAAGGCGCACGGCTACGACGCCTTCGTGCTGGTCAACATCGGCCAGTCCAACCACGCTCGCCTGCACGCGGCTGCCTGCGCCCGGCTCGGCATCAAGATGGTGATCGTCAAGCCCGGGCCGAAAGGCGAGCGCGTCACCGGCAATCTGCTCTTGAACCACATCACCGGCGTCGAGATCGTCGAGACCGGCACGACCGATTCGGCCGAGCTGGACAAGATCCTGGACGAGACCCTCGACGACCTTCGCCGCCGCGGTTACACGCCGTACGCCTCGACCCGCGAGCCGTTCTCACCGATCGCCGGCACGGTCGCCTTCACCGAGGCGTCGATCGAGCTGCTCGGCCAGCTTGCCGCCCTCGACGCGACCTGCAGCCGCGTCTTTCTGGTCGGCGGGACGTCGGCGGCCGGCCTCGCCCTCGGCGGCAAGCTACAGGGCGCGCCCTATCGCGTCCACGCGGTCAGCGTCGGCGGGTCGAAGGAGAGTCTCATGAAAACCGAGCTGAACCTGAGCAATCGGGTCGCGACCGAAGTCCTCGACCTGCCGTCGCTGATGACCGCTGACGACTTCGCGGTGTTCGACGAGTACGTC
>JBOGTX010000714.1:0-6350 GCA_050695695.1 Chloroflexota bacterium | reverse complement strand
AGGTTGGCGCGCGCCCAATCGGATGTCCCTGGCGGTCTGAACCCGTCTCCCCACACCTCCTCAGGACTTTAGATTCTTGACGTAGATGTACACGTCGCACTCGTCGGCGTCGCTCTGATCCTTCGGTAAGTAGCGCTGCATGACGCCGCGAGGCTCGCGTAGCTGGTGAATCACCGCTTCGAACGTCAGCGTCGTTCCCGCGAGCTTCGGCCCAACGTTGCCCTGGGCCTGCTCGCCGTGGCAGGCGATGCAGCCACGCTGGCTATACAGCTGCTTGCCAAGAACCGGGTCACCGATGAAGCCCTTCGCGGGTTTCGGCGGCGCCGCGACGCACTGCTCGCCGATCGAATCGGCGACCGCGGTAGCGGCGATCTGGTTGACGTTCAGTTTGACCGCCGCTGCGGGCACCGGCGTCGCCACGGTGGTCGTGAGGGTCGGCGAAGGCGGGACGACCGTCGCGGTTGGCGCGGCCCTGGTGTTGGTGGGCGCGGGAACGGTGGTCGACGTCGCCGCGATGTCCGTCGCGGTCGAGACCGGGACGACCGTCGCCGTCGGCACGGTCGACGACGTGCTGGTTGGCCCGGCCGCCGAGACCGTGGGAACGGAGCGGGTCGTCGTGGTCGCGATGGCTGGTATGGCCGTGGCGCCCGTCGGACTACCCGCGCAGCCAACCACCATGGTCAAGAGCAACCAGCATACTGCCTGACCAACGACAGCTCGGGTCATCCAGTCCATCCAGCCTTCGCGAAGTGGCGTGCCCCATGGGCCGGCCAACGGTTCAACAGCTAATACCGCGTGGCGTTACAGACCGCCAGCCCCGACCAGGGACGCCCATTCGAGCCCGCCAGCCCGACGAACTTCGGAACGGCGGGCCCCATTATATCACAAGCCTCGGTCGGGACCGATTCGGGCGCGGTCGAACGCGATTGTGTTAGAATAATCCTGTTTCCAGCCAAGGAAGACACCGATGGACATAACATTTGAGCGCGGCAGCGCGGACAAGGCGTGCGGGCATGCGCTCGTCTATTTCTCGGATCCCGCGCATGGCACAGTTCTGGCGGCCTACGTGGTGGTGCTTCCGGTCAACCTCGAGCTCAGCCGGTACGTGCCGCCGATGCTCGCCTCCCAACTGCCAATCGCCGACGTGAAGAGCATGAGCGCGGTCCCGCTGCCGCCAGTTCCGGAGAAGGTCGAGGGTCGAGGCTATCTGGAGCACCTGGCGGACCTTCGTCGCGACGACCTGATCGACGGGGGCACGGCGAGCGAAGGCGACGTCATGCGCTTGATGACGGCGATGGGGGAGATCTGTCAGCGGTATGCGAAGCTGTACGAGGATTACGTCGCGCGTGCCCCGCGCGCGGAGTCGTCGTCGAGCGAGCCGACCGACGTGACGGTGAACGACGTCCTCTATGGTTTGATGAGCGAGCAACAACGGCTGGCGGATCTGGCCAAGCTGGCCGGGCAGCTTCGCTACGCGGTCGATGGCGGCGACGCGCGTCAGGTGGAGGACCTCTCCGCCGAGATGACGCTCCTCGCACGCTACCTTCCGTCGACCTACGGCGTGGATGGGATTGTCGAGGCAATCAAGCAAAACGGTTCGGTGGGTCATCAGTTATCAGCCCTCTACCTCGATCGCTGCTATAAACTCGCCAACGATGACTACGCGGCGTTGGAGCGGATCGACCGCGAGATCGAGCGCCTCCGGGGCCTTTAATAGATCTTCTCTCGACGGCACCGCCTGACCGGTATAAAATGCGCTGCTGGAGGGAGAAGATGCCACTCAGCCCACGAGAACTGGCCCCGCGCTTGCGTGGCGTGCTGGCCTTTCCGATCACCCCGTTCAACGACGACTTGTCCCTGAACGCTGATGCCTTTCAGTCGCACGTCGACTATTTGATCAGGTCCGGCTTGCACGCGATCGTGGCGGCAGGCGGGACCGGCGAGCTCTACTCGATGACGCCGCGCGAGATCGTCCAGGTGTACAGGCTGGCGGTCGAGGCGACCGCCGGACGGGTTCCGGTCATCGCGGGTGTCGGCTACAACCTGGCGATCGCCCAGGATCTCGCCCGCGAGGCGGAGAAGGCGGGCGCCGACGCGGTGTTAATGCTCCCGCATTACTACGGGCGCGCCGAAGACGACGGCCTCTATCGATACTACGCGGGCATCGCCAGCAGCGTGGACCTCGCGGTTTTTCCCTACGCCCGAGATGCCGCCGTTTTTAGTCCGAAGCTGGTCGGCCGCCTGGCGGACCTTCCCAACGTCGTCGCGTTCAAGGATGGGCAGGCCGATTTGCGGGCCTGGGCGCGGATCCGCGAGCACGTCGGCAACCGGGTCGTCTGGCTCGCCGGGGTTGGCGACGACATGGTCAACAGCTACTTCGCGGCTGGGGCGGAGGGATTTACCTCGAGCGCGGCGAACTTCATGCCGAGCGTGGCGCTCGATCTGTTCCGCGCGGCCACGGCCGGGAACTTCGGCGAGGTCAACGCCTTGATCGCCCGGTGGATCCAGCCGGTGTTCGAGGTTCGGTCGCGGCATCGCGGCTACGAAGTCACCACCACCAAAGAGGCGATGAGCCTGCTCGGCCGATTCGGGGGACGAGTCCGGCCGCCACTCGCCGAGTTGGCCGACGAGGATCGCGCGGCCCTGCGGGTGGCGCTGACGCGCATGGGGTTGCTGACGTAAAGGTGAACGCACGACAGGTCTGGCAGGCGGCTCTCGGCGAGCTGCAGGTCAAGATGTCGCCACCCAACTTCGAGACCTGGCTTCGCCAGGCAACGGCGGTCTCGATGGATGACCAGCGCTTCGTGCTGCGCGCGCACAGCACTTTCGCCGCCGAATGGATCGACCGACGGTTGCGGTCGAAGATCGAGCAGACTCTCCAGCACATTGTCGGACGCCCGCTCGAGCTCGAAGTGACGGTGGCGCACGCCCCCCGTGCCGGATCGACCGGTTTGGCCGATGGATCCCCGCCGGCGAGCCCGACCAGGGTCGAGGAACGACGCCCGGCGGCCGCGCCGGCCACCGCCGACCTCGCGCTGGCCACGGTCGAGCCAGCGCCGCCCGCCGTCGGTGCGACGTCGGCGGGCGCGGCCTTCCCATTGGGTGACTGGACTCCGAATCCAACCTACACCTTCGAGACGTTCACCGTCGGGAAGTCGAACGAGACCGCGCACGCCGCCGCGATCAGCGTGGCCGAGGATCCGGGTCGGGGCTACAATCCGCTCTTCATTTATGGCGGGGTTGGGCTTGGTAAGACGCACTTGCTCCACGCCATCGCCAACGTCGTGGTGCGTCGCGGCTCACGCACGCTCTACGTGTCCGCCGAAGAGTTCACCAACCAGATGGTCAACGCGATCCGCGAGCACCGCAACGAGGAGTTCCGGCAACGCTACCGGACGATCGAAGTGCTTTTGGTGGACGACGTCCAGTTCATCGCCGGTAAAGAAGGGACCCAGGAAGAGTTTTTCCATACCTTTAACGCGCTGCACGGGGTTGGGCACCAGATCGTTCTGACGAGCGATCGCCCGCCGAAGGCGATCGCGAATCTCGCCGAGCGCCTGCAATCACGATTCGCCTGGGGCATCGCCGTGGACGTCCAACTGCCGGACCTTGAGACGCGCCGCGCGATTCTCCAGACGAAGGCCGCGCGCCAGGGGGGCGTCGTTCCCGAGGATGTTATCGAGCTGCTGGCGAACGCGATCCAGAGCAACATCCGCGAATTGGAAGGCGGTCTCAATCGCGTCGTCGCCTACAGTCGGCTGACGAACCAGCCACTCACGACGGGCATGGCCCGCGCGGCGATCGAGGACCTGGTGCAGAGCCGGCAACGGCGGATTGTCGCGGTGTCCGACGTGCTGGACGCGGTGTGCCGGTATTACCGGGTCGAGCCACGGGCGCTGCGCGGCAAGGCGCGTGACAAAGAAACGGTCGTGCCGCGTCAGGTCGCGATGTACCTGATGCGGCAAAAGACCCAATCCTCGCTGGTGGATATCGGGCGCGAGCTCGGTGGCCGCGACCACAGCACGGTGATCAACGGCTGCACCCGAATTCAGTCGGAGGCTCAAACTGACGTTCAGCTCCGCCGGGACTTGAACGCGATCGAAGAGATGCTGCAACAGGCCGTGGCCCGATAACCGGGGACCGGTCAATCGACAAAAAGGTCGCGGGCGCGGCAGCGAAATCCGGGCAGGACCGGCTCGGCGTCGATCTCGTCATCTCCGCGTCGCTCGGGACTTGCTCCGCTGGTTCGCCAGATCGTGACGCTGCGCCGGCGAGGATTGAGCGTCCAGACGACGGCCGCACCACCCTCGATCCACAGGGCGATTTTTTCCTGAACGTCGATCGCGGATTCACCGGGCGAGATGATCTCGACGACGAGATCCGGGGATCCATCGATCGGGCCGACCGGCAAGCGCCCGTCGGGCAGGCGCTCGGCGCGCATGAAGGCGACGTCGGCGGCGCGCGCGGTCTCGGGTTCGCGCTTCAGCCGACAAAGCACTTCTCCGGCAAAAACGCGACCGATCGGGTGGTCCTCCACGAAGCGGTCGAGGCGTGACGCGACCCTCACTTCGGTCCCACCATGCTCGCCGCCGGTCGGTGCCATCTCCCTGGGTTCCCCCTCGACGATCTCGTAGCGCGCTCCGGTCCTGGCGTGCAGCTCGATCGCCTCGTCGGCGGTCATCGGTCGGGTGTTGACGGCCATCGCTCGTACCTACCTGTGACGATGATACCATGAGAGAAGCGCCTTGATTTTGCTCCGCAAGCCAAGGCACGTCTCTGATGGTATCACGTCAAAAGTGCTTCCAGAGCTCGAAGAACGATCGGCTCATCCAGTCGATCTGGCTCTCGTCGCGGTGGGTGAAGAGGTGGGAGGGAAAGCCGCGCAGCAAGCGGAACGAGATGAAGTAGGTGAGCGGGTGGGTCGTCTCGTTCGTGACCTGATCCAGCCCCAGGTGGCCAACGTAGCCCAGCGTCAGGCCCCCGGCGGTGCGCGAGCCGAGCAGCCGATCGATCAGGTAAAGGACCAGCGCAAATTCCCAGCCGTGGAGCGGCAGGACGACCCGCTCCTCGTTCTTCTGGCCGGAAAGCTTGTAGCGCGCGAAGTCATAAAGATGATCGCCGTCGATCAAGAAGCCAGTCGCGAATGGCGCGATGGTCGGGAGCAATCGACCAGTCCGGATCCACTGGAGCGTCGCCAGACCGGTCGAGACGATCAGATGGGCAGCCGGGCGCGCCATGGTTACAGACGGGCCCAGGCTTCGATCAACGTGCGCTTCGCGTTCGCGATGACCGCGCCGGAGGTATCACCCGCCTGGGGCTTGACCTCGAAGGCGACAATGTTCTGCTTACCGTCGCCAACGTAGCCGATCTCGCGGAGCACCCGCAGGTATTCCGTCACCTCGGGGACGTCGTTCTCGCCGCCCTCGACGCCGAAGCGTGGATGGAGGTCGCCGTACAGCGGATGCTTGCGGTCACTCACCACGCAGTTGCCGATATGGGCGTGGACGAGGTGGTCCTTCGCCGTGGTCAGGGCCTGCTCGGAGGTCTCGAATTGGAGCGGCAGGTGGCTCAGGTCGAGCATCAGACCGAAGGTGGGGTTTTCCTCGCGCACTGCCCTTGACACCTCGACCGCGAGCGCGTTCGGACCGATCAGCGACTTCTTGTCGATCGTCCGGTCGAACGTCTCGAGCGCGACCCCCAGGGATCCCTGGCTCGAGGCGTGTGCGCAGATCTGATTCAAGGAGTCGACCAGCAATTTGACGGCCTCGGCTTCGTGCTCGGTGCCGGGAAAGGGCCCGCTCAGAACCGCGAACCGCTGGGCGCCGAGCTCGTAGGCCTCGTCCACCGCGACCTTCATCCGGTCGACGGCTTTCTGGCGCTGTTCGCGATCGAGTGAGTTAAGGTCCAGCTTGCCGCCGAGTTGGATCGGCTGCGCACCGTAGCCCACCGCCATCTGGGCGCTCGCCAGCAATCGCGCGACGTCGGCGCGAACCGTGGCGTCGGCGACGGTGCTGATCTCGATGGCACCGAAGAACTCGTCTTCGACGATCTCCGTCATCGTCTCGAGGACCGGCCCCTTGCCGCCGCCGGTCTCGGGAAATGCCATGAATTGGACGATGCCGACCTTCATCGCGCCGTGCAGGTCAGAGTTCACCGATGCCCTCCTGAATTCCGCGGATCTGCTGTGCTACAATCGCCTTGGGACCATATCAGGATACCTCGGGCGTGTCAACCGAGCGAGTAGGCGGGGCGCGGCCTCACCCCCCGGCCGCGCGAGACGGAGGAGCCGCCGTTGGACGTACACCTCGCCTATGGCGAAAAGGGACTGATCTTCCACCTCGAGCATCGGC
>JBOGTX010000713.1:0-10383 GCA_050695695.1 Chloroflexota bacterium | reverse complement strand
GGCCTCGGTTCAGGATCCGTCAGGTAACCAAACACACTCGATGGAACGTACCTTTGTCGCGATCAAGCCCGACGGCGTTCAGCGTGGTCTAGTCGGGCCGATTCTGACCCGCTTCGAGCAGCGGGGTTTCCGGATTCTTGGGCTGAAGCTGCTGACGGTTTCGCGTGCCATGGCCGAGCAGCACTACGCCGTTCATCAGGGAAAATTCTTCTACCCAGACCTCGTCAGCTACATCAGCTCCGGTCCGGTCGTCGCCTTCGTGCTGGAAGGAGTGGAGGCGATCAAGGCGGTGCGCCTGATGGTTGGCGCGACGCGCCCCTACGAGGCAGCGCCCGGAACGATCCGCGGGGATCTCGCGCTGACTGGTTTGCGCAACCTCATCCACGCCTCGGACGGTCCCGACACCGCCCAGGCGGAGATTGCGCTCTGGTTCAAACCCGACGAGCTCCAGTCGTACACCCGCGACGTCGACCGCTGGATTTACGAGTGAGAATCACGCCCCGTACTTCTCCAGCTTCAGCGCGTTGCCCATCAACATCAGCATCACTTGCTGGGCGGGGAAGCGACCGAGCGTCCCGTGCTGGCAGGCGCGCTCACTGAACTGCTCGACGTCGTCGCTGATGAGGTAGCGCGAGCGCAGCAGGAAGGGCACCGGCTGCCAACCGTGCGCGCGGAGAATCGACGGCGTGCTGTGATCCCCGGTGACGGCGACGACGTCCGGATTCAAGGCGAGCAGCTCGGGCAGCGATCGGTCGACCTCTTCGATCGCGTCGACTTTCGCCATGAATTCGCCATCTTCGCCGGTCGTGTCGGTGTATTTGTAGTGCAGGAAGATGAAGTCGTAATCCGCCCAGTTCTCGCGAACGGTTTGCACTTCGTCGGCGAAGGTCTCGCCGGTTGGCAAGACGTCCATTCCCACCAGCTTCGCCAGACCCCGGTACATCTGATAGGTCGCCACCGCCGCCGCGCGCAGCTTGTACAGCTCGGGGAACGTCGGCAGATGGGGCAAAGTCGCGAAGCCGCGCAGCAGGATGTCATTCGCTGGGTGGTGAGGCTTCAGGATCTTGGCGGCTTCGGCGATGAACCGGTTCACCAGGTCGGCGGTGTGCTGAGCGCCGGGTTCCAGCGCTTCAACCGGCAGTGGCGGCACCCCGGTGCGCTGGGGATCGGTGTCCGACAATTCACCGGAAAGGTTAGGGCCCCGAAAGACGACGAGCGCGCGGTGCATGCTCTCGGTTTCGACGAAGATCTGGACGCCCGGAATGCGGATCTGTCGCAGCAGATCGACGAGCTGCCGGTTCGTCTCAGTCGAGATACGCCCGGCCCGGCGATCGGTCACCAGGCCATCGTCGCTCACCGTCGCGAAGTTGATGCGCGCGGCGAGGTCAGTGGGCTCCAGGGGGAAGCCGATGCCAAGCGCCGACAGGACGCCGCGACCGACCAGGCAGGTGATCGGATCGTAGCCAAAGAGCGCCAGGTGGCCGGGGCCGCTCCCCGGGGTTATTCCCGGCGCGACCGGTATGCTCAGGCCACAGATCGACGCGCGCGCCAGCGCGTCAAGGTTCGGCTTCGTCGCCGTGGCCAGCTCGGTCAGGCCGGTCTCCGGACGCGGCAGGCCACCCAGCCCGTCCATGACGAACAACAGGATCTTGCTGGGAGTTTTCAGCGAAAGCTCTTCAATGAGCGAAAAGGGAATCATAGCTCACTCTCGATCTCTTCAAAACTCTGCTCGAGGAGGGGGAAAGCGAGCCACACTGTCGCCGCTCCGAAGAGGGTGCCGGTGATTCCACGGAGCAGCCAGGTGCTTTCCCGCCAGCCGAACAACTGGGTGAAGCCATCCACCGCCATCGGCAGGATCAGCAAAAGATACATGCGCCACGACAGCCGTCGAACCCCGTGCCCCCGCGCGCGGGCATACACCAGGCCGGCGAGTGTCATGGAAAAGTAGATCGCGGTGTTGCGCTCGCAGTAGGCCATCTGGTGGCCGAAAATGAAGTACGAGCGCGAGGGCATTTGATGGCAGGTGAGCGAATACGCGACGAAGATCGCGTTGGAAAGGCTCTCCAGCCCCATCGCGGCGAGAACCGGGGCCAGCACCGGCAGCGTGGAAAAGACGGCCAGCAACAGGTTCGCGGTGAACAGCCAGTGCCGGCAGCCGAAGCGCATCGCCGAGACGAGCAGATTGTCAACTTCCGCTTCGGCTGGCAGAGGGCGATGGCGGCTCGTTGGCTCGATCATGCCGCGTCTCGCGGGGGTCGCCTCGAGCGCTCCATTTAGCAGAGCCCCGGGCCCACACCGTGGAACGCCGTCCCGTACGGGCGGCCGGCGTAGTACGCGATCGACTGGGCGCCGTGTCGGTTCAGTGCGTCGCGGACTCGCTCCCCAACCGTCCGATCGGCGACGCCGACCAGCACCAGGATCTTGCTGGCCGCGATCAGATCAGCGTAAATCGCCGCGTCGCGCCGAGGAATTCCCTGCATCACGAGCGCGCCGGTCGGGCTGGTATTGGGCGAGCTCGCGAGGATCTCCAGCAGCGGGCCGGTGCCGGTCACCTTCCCCGTGCCCGGCTCGTCCAGCGTTCGCGCTTCACCCAGCCAGTTGCCCTTCTTCCCCAGCGCCGCGAGCACTCCGCGCCGACGCTCCGGAACGCTGATCGTCGACGCGATCTCGGTCTTCCCCACGACCGAAACGTCAAACGCCCGAACTCCCAGGCGTTGCAGGTCGAGAATGAGATTCTCCACGTCGCTCGTTCGCTCGAACGCGCCGATCACGGCGCGACTTGCCAGGCGAACCAGGAAACCCATCGGTCACTCCTCGCTACACGTTAGCCGCCGTCGCACTTTGGCTCCCGCTGGTGAATCGTCTGGTGGATCGCCTCCGCCGACGGCGGGATGTACAGGACAGTACCGGGCCGAAGATCGTACGGATCAAGAATGATGTCTTCGTTGGCGCGGTAGATATCCGTGAAAGCTTTCGCTTCACCGTACACCTTTTCGGCGATCGATACCAGGGTGTCGCCGGGCTGCACGACGTACTCTTGCATCGTTGACCCTCCCATGCGCTGAATCGCGCCTGGACGGGTCACATTTCGTGCCATCGCTTAATTCGGCGAGCGGTCGCGCATCGCGGTGGACGCGATCACGTCACGCTGACACTGTTCGCACATGATGATCCGATCGCCCGGCTCCTGTTCGGCGGCGAGCACGAGCTGCTCGACGGTGTCCGATCGACGCGCCACGCATCGGTTGGTACACGTCCGGCGGTCGCCAATCTGCTCGACCCCGGTTTCCCGCGAGCGCGATGGCAAGCCAATCATCTCGGCAAACTGGTGAAAGACCAGCCGTCGTAGCGCGCGCTCCCGTTGTTCGGGACGGACCAGGCCACGCAGCCGATAGACCGACAAAACCGTCGCCAACTCCGGCACCGTCGTGCCAAGGGCGAAGTCTCGCTCGGCCCCCGAAGCACGGGGGATCTGATCGACCAGATCCCGATCGATCACCGCGACGTCGAGGTGCGGACTCGACTTCTGCCAGGGCTCTTCGCGGACCAGCTCCAGGAAGCGACGGCCGACGACCTGCTGGCGCGTGGCATCGAAGCTGTTGTCGACGTACCAGTGCGTTCCCCAGTACGGGCTGCCCTGGGGCTGCGATGGAATGTACCAGGTGCCAAACGGGCGAATCGTCGTCGGAGGAAGCGCGAGGCCGACCCGGTGTCCAATCGAATACACCAGACGCAAAAAGTCTCGCACCGCGGCGATCACGAGCTGCGCCTCGGCGGCGTCGACCCCCTGCGTCCACATGATGGACACTGGCTTCATCGCGCTCCGTCACTTCTCCGTTTGTTTGCTTACTGGCTTGTTTGTTTGTGCCAATCCTCACCCGGCCGAGAGGTCGAGTGACACGACGGTACAAGTATCATTTCTCGGAGATCGAAATGCTCTCGATCCGCACGTCCTGGGTCGGCACCGACATCTCGCCGGACCGACTCGCCGAGACCGGAACGCTGGCGATCTTGTCCAGGACGTCCAGGCCGTCGGTCAGCTTGCCGAAGATGGTGTAGTTCGGGGGCAGCGGATAATCCTGCTGCACGATGAAAAACTGGCTTCCGTTCGTGTTAGGGCCGGCGTTCGCCATCGCCAGCGTTCCTCGGCTGTAGGGGCGGGTGACTTTTTCGTCCTGAAATCGGTAGCCGGGGCCGCCCGCGCCGGTACCGGTCGGGTCGCCGGTTTGCACCATGAAACCCTTGATGATTCGGTGGAACTTCACGTTATCGTAAAAATGCTGATTCGCCAGGAAGACGAAGTTGTTGACCGTGATCGGCACGTCCTTGGCGTAGAGCTCCGCCGTCAGATCGCCCAACGACGTCTTGATCGTCGCGGTGTACTCCTTGTTGGGATCGATCGTCATCGCGGGCGGAGAACTCCATTGCTTGGCCACCGGGCTTCCTCCAGTTTCGGGTGCCGCGGTCGATCGCGGCTGCGCGGCTGCCTGACAGGCGACGAGACTGAACACGATCGCCAGGCCGCCAACCCACCAGAACCAACGTGTCGGCATCGTCCCGTTCAGCACCTTCTGCCTTCGGCCCTTATTCCGTCAGCATTATCGAGGACGCTGGGCCCCGCGTCAACCTGCTGAGCGGGCAAGGCACTCCGCCGCTCAGCCCCGGCACGGCGCGCGCCGGCCGGTCCGCAGCGTCAGCAGGGTCAGCTCCGGCCGCGCGAAGAGACGAATCTGGCGGCCGCTGGTACCCAGTCCCCGGTTGACGTACAGGGGGACGCCGGCCACGTCGAAGAAGCCGCGATCGAAAACGGTCCACGACCGTTGCAAGGCGAACCGAGCGAGGAAGGGAAGGTGAATCTGCGCGCCGTGGCTGTGTCCCGCCAGGGCTAGATCGACGTTCTCGGTCGGTAGATCGAGGAGCAAATCGGGGTAGTGGGTCAGGAGAATCCGTGGGCGATCCCGCTCGCCCAGCCCGCGCGTTGCTTCTTCGAGGCGGTCGTGGCTGGTCAGCCCATCCCCGACGCCGACGATCCAGAGCCGCGCCCGGTCGCGCTCGAACACCGCGGTCCGATTATCCAGCAGCTCGATGCCCGCGTCCGAAAAGTATCCCTCGATCGCGCGTCGATGCTTCGGTCCAAACCGGTAGTCGTGATTGCCAAGCACCGCGTAGGCCGGCCGGACCTGAAGCTGGCCGAGCGCGCGCGGCAGCTCGGCCAATCCGCGGCGCTCGCCGAGGTAATCCCCGGTCAGCACGACCAGATCGGGACGGGCCTGGTTGCAGAATCGGATCGCCTGGTCGAGGGCGTCGTTCGGTCCCGCGCCCGGGCGCAGGTGAAAGTCGGAAAGCTGCGCGACGACGAGCCCGTCGAGCGGCCGGGGGAGCGTCGGCAGCGCGACCTCGCGGCGGGTCACCTCGAGCCAGAACGGCTCGATCAGGTGACTGTAGCCCACGACGCCGGCTACCCCCGCGGCCATCCCCAGGATCGCGCGCGCGATTGACGAAGAAAGCAAAGTCGATCCACCTGTTCAAGTAAGGAAACCCCGGCACGCTGCTTGCAGAGGTCAGGCCAACAAGCGATGCCCTTGATGCCCGTGATGAGCCAGGCCATGGAGGAAGCACCATGAAGTGTCCCCGTTGCGGCGATGAGCACACCCATCTCAGTTGGTTGCGCGAGTTTACCGTGATCTACTGGTGTGACGAGTGCCACGCCGGATTCGACGTCGACCGCCATCAGGTACGCTCGGTCGTCAGCCGCAGGCCTGCCACCGAGGCCGATTCTCCTCATCCGTAGTCGTCGAGCGGGTCGCCTCGTTGTCGGTGGCTTAACGGGGTGGCGGCGCGGCGACATTGTTTGGCCAGAGAAAGTCCATCATCTGACGCGCCATTGGCGACGCGATCTGCATGCTCTCGCCACGCCCTTCGACCATGACCAGCACAAGCAACGTCGGGTGATCGGGTGGCGCGTAGCCAACGAACCACGCGTGGGCCAGCGGTCCCTGATTTTCGGCGGACCCGGTCTTGACTTCCATGGGATGCTTGTAGCTGCTGAACGCGTAATACGCCGTCCCCAGCGGCGTGCTGGTCGTGCCAAGCATGCCGTCGTGGATCACCTTCAGCACCGCTGGCGTCGCCATCAAGGGGGCCACCGGCTTGGCGTCAAAGGTTTTGACCACCTGCCCCTTTGGGTCGATCGCCTTCTGGACCAGAATCGGCGTCCGACGTTGCCCATCGTTTGCCAGCGCCGAGTAGAGATTCGCCATTTGAATCGGGGTGGCCTGCAGGTAATCTTGCCCGATGGCCAGGGTGACGCTGTCGCCGGGATACCACGGCTGCTTGAGCGTCTTCTCTTTCCAGGCCGGGTCCGGCACCAGCCCGCTGGCCTCGTCCACGCCATTGATCCCGGTCGGCTGGCCTAATCCCCATCCCCGCGCGAACTTCGAGAGAACCGTCGGATCCTTGTGGTAGAGCGCGAGACCAATCGTGTAGAACGTCGGGTCGCACGAGCCAGTAATCGACTGCACCAGGTTCAGGATTCCCTGCGGCTCCCAGTTGTGCAGATGGAGGCCGGGGCCGCCATCCCACCAGTAGGCGCAATTGAACGTGCTTGAGGCCGAGTAGCCAAGCGTCTCCATCCCCGCGGCCGTCGTGATGACTTTGAAGATCGAGCCGGTCGGATACACGCCCTCGGTCGGCCGATTCAACAGCGGGCGATCCGGTGAGGTGTTCAGCGCGTTCCACTCCGCGGTCGAGAACCCGGTGATGAACTTGTTCGGGTCGTAGTTGGGATAGCTGGCCATCGCGAGCACCGAATTGTCCTGCGGGTTCATCACGATGATACTGCCGTCGAGCGTGCCGAGCACCTTCTCGGCCTGCTTCTGAACGTCGAGGTCGATGCTCAGGACGACGTCGTCTCCGGGCACCGCGTCTCGCTGGGCGATGATCTTCACCACCTCGCCGGTTGGCGCCACGATCGCCAGCTTCCCGCCGCGCTGGCCGGCCAGAATGGACTCGGCCCAGGCCTCGACGCCGTCCCGCCCGATCAGGTCGTCCGCGGTGTAGCCCTTCGATGCCAGCGTCTTGAGCTCGTCGGGGGTGATGCTGCTCATGTAGCCGACGATGTGCGATGCCGTCTCGCCTTCCGGGTACACCCGGATCGGCTTGCGGCGTAGCTGCACCCCCGCCATCGAATCGAATTGCTGGTGTAGCCGTTGCTCCAGCGCCCCCGACACCTCATCGGGGATCGAGCCGGACACGTCGCCCAGCGGGATGAACCAGTCGGGCGGCTGGTTCTGGTACTTCTTCTTCAGGTCGTCAACTGGCTGGTGCAGGTACTGGCTGATCAGCTGAAGCTTCTGGTCCGCCTTGCCGTCCTTCGTCAGGTCCGCCGGGACCACGCCAATCGTCACCTCACCCCCCATCAGCGCGAGCGGTCGGCCTTTGCGATCAAGGATGCTCCCGCGGCGGGTGTCGATCGGGAAAAGGCGAACGATACTATCGGGTGTCAGATCCGCGTAGAACAGCGATGGGTGCCAATCGACCTTCCATTGCCCGTCTTCCAGGACGAGCGGCACGCTGTTGCTCTCGGAGAAGTCCCCCACCAGATCGGTCTTGAACTGGACGGTAAAGGGCACCTGGACCGACGCCCCATTTCCGGCGCCGGCCGGCACGACCGGTATCGAGGTGATTTGCGCGCTAATGCTGGTCATCGTCGACCCGGTGGTGAGGTCGGTATACTTCTTCGCGAAAGCCTGCTCGGTCAGCGATGCCCGCGACTGACGGGAGAGCAGCGCGTACATCTGGTCATATTTCGTCGCGCTCCAGGCGCTCAGGAAGCGCGACGCGGTGAGCTCGGGGGGAGGCACGCTGGCCAACGGCACCGGCGTGTTCACCGTGACCGTGAACGTGGGCATGGCCTCCGGCACGAGGGCCTGCGCCACCTGGGGCTGGAGGACGCTCGAAGCTCGGGCGATCAGGCGTTCCGCCTCTTGTTCAACACGGTGCCGGACGAGATAGCCGCCGCAGACGAGCGCGACCAGGACAATCAAGAGAGTTGGCCACGGGCTCGAGCCGCGTCGTCGTCTCCGGTAGGCCATCGATCAGCACCCTCCACCACCAGTCGATCGGTCGTTGGATACGTCCGTCGACTTTACCACCACAGCTTGTCCGCCATGTCCTTCTCGAACGCCGCGGCGTCTTTCGTCCACAGGCCAGTGCTCAGATACTTCCACACTCCGTCCGCGAAGAGCGCGACGATCGTGCCCCGTTCCAGGTTCCGGGCCAGGCGCAGCGCGCCGTAGACCACCGCGCCGGAGGAAATGCCCGCGAAGATCCCTTCGCGCAACGCGAGCTGACGCTGGCCCTCCAGCGCGTCGCCGCTTCCGCAAACGATTTTGCCATCGAGCAAGTCGAGATCGAGAATCGGCGGAATGAAGCCGTCCGCGAGGCTCCGCAGGCCCTGGACCAGGTCGCCCTGCTCCGGCTCGACCGCGACCACCCTGACCCGTGGATTGTGTTCCTTCAGGCGCCGCCCGACCCCCATCAGGGTGCCGCCGGTTCCCAGGCCAGCGACGAAGGCATCCAGGTCGGGAGCGTCTTCGACGATCTCCACGCCGGTCGTGAGATAGTGCGCCTGGATGTTCATCGGATTCCCGTACTGGTACGGCATGAAGTAGGACGGGTCCCGGGCGAGCTCCGCCGCGAGCTCGATCGAGCCGTTGCTTCCCCGGCGTCCGTCCGACAACACGACCTCGGCACCGTAGAGCGCGAGCAGTTGGCGCCGCTCGATGCTCACGTTATCCGGCATCACGATCTTCACCGGATACCCCTTGATCCGCCCAACCAGCGCCAGGGCGATGCCAGTGTTGCCGCTCGACGGCTCGAGAATCGTCAGGCCGGGCCTGAGGTCGCCGTTCCGCTCGGCGGCTTCGACCATCGCCAGCGCGATCCGGTCTTTCACGCTGCCGCTGGGGTTCTGCCCCTCCAGCTTGGCGAGAATTCGCACTTTGGGATTCGGGGTGAGGTTTTTGAGCTCGACGAGTGGGGTATGCCCGATAGCCTGGAGAATGTCGGAGAAAATCACTCCTAACGACCTTCGCTCACCAGCAGGGATTGCTCGCGGTCATTCACGAACCGGCGCCACCGGCGATCGCCGGCAGGATCGACACGACGTCGCCTTCCCGCAGGGCCGTATTCATGCGATCGAGGTAGCGGATGTCTTCCCCGTTGCGGTAGATGTTGATGAAGCGGTGAACCGTGCCGTCGGTGCTGACGATCTCCGTCTTCAGTCCACGGTAGTTCGACTCCAGATCGTCAAGCAGCTCGCCAATCGTGGTTCCTTCCGCGCGCACGGCATGGGCGCCGGTCGTGAACTTTCGCAGGACCGGCGGCACGCGCACTTCAACTGCCATTTGAGCCTCCGCCATCGCGCCTTCGCAGGCCGCGCTGGGATGCAGCCGCCCAGCTTCAACCGGACGGGCGGAGACATTATAACACAAGGCACTCGGGAAACTCGACAATTCGCCGACGGCGCGATCGTGGCGAGCGCGCTGATCGACCTCCTGGACAGGCTGGCGCCAGATGAACGAGTTACCGTCACGGAGCCGACGTGCGCGAATTGGCCGGGGCGACCGCGAAGCCATGATTCGGCCTCCAAATGCAGGGTGCATTGAGACGGGAAGAATAATGCGCGGGCGTCACATCACTCGAGCTGATCTCCAATCAGGACACCGTCGTAGAGATAATGGGCGGCTGAACCTGGCAAACCCTAGCTTGCAGCCGGCGGGGCCAATGATGTGCTGAACAGCGGTCCGCGAACGACTCGGAAGGGAAGCTTCTTACCCGGCGCGCTCTCGACACGGACCACCACCGCGTAGTTTCCAAGACTGCGAAAAGTGAGCACGCCATTCACCGCGAGCTGAGTGCGCTGGTCTGACCCCGGGGGAATCCCCGGCAGCCGGCCGACCTCGACTTGCGCCCCAAAGCGCAGGAGAGGGGGCTCGTTCTGGTTATCCTCGTTGATGATCTCGATCTCGACGCTGTACGGCTGGTTGGTGTCACTCCAGGGCACGCGAAACGACGCGGCGATCGCGACAGCCTGATTGGCCGGGATGGTATTCACGACGAGGGCGTCCCACCCGCCTCCCAGGAGATAGAGCTTGTTTCCGAGAACCTGGGCAGCATCGCCAAGAATCAGCCACTCAACTTCCACTTGCCGTTCCTCATTGATACGGGTATACTACAGAATCACTACGCTGGTAGTAGAATTGTAGTGCGGTCAGCAGTGCATTGTCAATTCCGAAAGCGACCTCAAGCAAGGAGAATCAAGCGCGATGGCGAGAAACCAGGCGAGTGACCTCGAAAACGCCGAGAACTGGGACTTCGAGA
>JBOGTX010000712.1:0-6178 GCA_050695695.1 Chloroflexota bacterium | reverse complement strand
GTCCGAGGTCGTCGCGTAGAGAACGCGCGAGAGTTTGCGGAGATCGTCCGCCGCGATCGTTCGCTCGCCCGATTCGTAGGCCTGGAGGGTGCGAATCGAGATGCTCGTCTTCCCAGCGAGCTGAGCGACGGTCATCCCTTTCTTTTCCCGGATCAAATAGAGACTATTGTATGGCATCAGGAACCGCTCCTCGGGTGGATTGGATCAGACGTGCGATCGCGGCCGCGAGGTCGGCTGGCCGATGCAGTGGAATGTCGTGAATCGTCTCGCGCATCCAGAGGATACGCGCGCGCGGCAGCCGCTGCTCCGCCAGGGCCATCGCCCGTCGTTTCCAGCGTAGCCGGTCGGGATCGCCGGAGGGATTCGGAGGCTCGGCGGCAACGACCAGCGTCGGGCACAGGACTTTTGCGTAGATCTGCGATGGCCGGTGCTCCCAGAGGGCGCGTGCGATCAACATGTGTCGCTCGCGCGTCAGGTGCGGTCGAACGATGCCGCGCGGATCGATCCAGACGTTTCCGAGAATCGCGTCGCGGACCTCGTCGTGATAGATCGGCCCGAGGCGGTTCCGCATGCGCTCGACGAACGCCGGGAGCGGCATGCTGATGTCCGGCGGCGCCATCTGTTTCTCGGCGACGTCCCAGGTCATGCCATCGCGTAGCTGTGGCTCGATAAATCCGCCGTCGACCAGGACGAGGTGCGAGACCTCGTCAGGGTAGGTCGCCGCGTACTGGAGAGCGAGGTTTCCGCCCCAGGAGTGGCCGACGAGCGTTGGCTGCTTCAAGCCGAGCGCTTCGATCATGCCGCGCAGGTCGGCAACGAAGGTGAGCAGATCGTAACCGGTGTCCGGTTTGTCGCTCTCGCCATGACCGCGTTGGTCGATCGCGATGACGGTAAAGCCAGGGGAGAGTAGGGGCGCCACCCGATCCCAGATGCGTGCAGAGGATGCCAGACCGTGCAGAAGGAGGATTGGCCGTCCGCTCTCCGACCAGACCCGGAGGTGGAACGCCAGGCCACCAACGTGGATTACCCGGTCGTCAGGCGAGGTTGTTGCGCTCATCTTTTTGGTATCCTAACGCCCGGATGACTTTGGACCTGCTTACCCCTCCGGTGGCTTCTCGCCACCGTTCTCGGCTTGCTCGTCGTTCTGGAGCTCACGCCACTGCTCCAACCGGCGCGCGACGTCGGAGGACTCAACGTCGATCGATCCATCGGCCAGGCCGAGCGTGTGCAGGTCCTCCTGGTTGCGCATGTCCAAAACGAGGCCAAACACTTTGAGCAACAGGGGGCGACCCACCCGATAGCCCTCGGGGTCGACGTAACTGCGCCGAACGTGATAGTTGATTGCCCAGCATTCGTCCTCAGACAACGCGATCGGGAGCACCTCAGGCGGACCCGGCTCGTTGCGACGGGCCTCGAACTCCTTGATCACGGCAAAGACCTTCAGAAGTAAGAGTCGGCCAACTGGCCTTCCTTCTTCGGTCCAGGTGTGACGAATCAGATCGTCGAGCGCCCAGGCTTCGGCGGATGTGACGTAGGTGGTGCGTTCGTTCCCCATGCGCAACGGCCTCCCTTGAGCCCGTGGATCATCCATCGAATGCCCGGGCACTCGCGCGGAAACCAATCTGATCCATGGTTGGGCATCGCCCCGGCGACGCCCTAGCCTGACCAGGATCATAATTGAAGCGGAGCGACCCTGTCAACTAGAAAAGGGCGATGCTACCAGTCGAGCAAAGCTCTGCTTTGTCAACCCTCTCTCGATCGGATCAACGCGAAGCGCCGGCAAAATGGAGCGCGTCGACCGCGGCCACGACCTCGTCCAGGCTCGCGAAGCGATCGGCCTTCAGCCGGGTCAGGTCACTGAAAATGTCGCTGGGCGTATTCCGATTCCGCGCGTAGGCCAGGACGTCGGCCCGGCTGGCCGGAAACGTTGCTCCTTCCACGAAGTCCCGAACGCGGGCCAGGTAGACCCGGTGAGTATAGGCATCCCTGATGTTCATGAAGCCTCGGCTGGTTGAAATGGATATCGCCCGAACCGCTTGACGTACCAGCCAATCGGCGAGCTGGCGATCGTCTCGGCCATGTCCTCGCGGGTCCGATGGCGGGTGGGCAAGCTTTCCTCGAAGGCCAGCCGCAGGAGCAGCCGCGCGGTGGTCGCCGCGGAGGCCTGGAGCGACTTCGGGGTGACTTTGTCGACGGTATCGGCGGCAGTGTGGCCCCAGCCGCGTCCGACGAGCCGCGACGATTCGTCTTTTGCCCCCATGCTCGCGTTCGGCACGCCCGCCACCGCGAAGGGAAAGTGGTCGGAGTAGGCGCTCAGGCCGTCCTTGACCGGCACGTCGTAGCACATCCGCCGGCCGAGGCCCTGAAAGTACGGCACGAGCTCGGGAAAGCCGCAAAGGTTGAGATTCTCGTTGCCAGGGCAGCCGACCGCGGCGCTATCCACGTTGAGCACGAAGCGACAGCGGGCGAGGTCGTTCTTTGCCTGCTCAGCGTAGTGCCAGGCGCCGAGCAGTCCGACTTCTTCGCACGCGAAGAGCACGACCCGGATCGGCATTGGCAGATCGTCGGCGACCGTGGCGAGCGCCCGGGCGGCCTCCAGGACGATCACTGCCCCGGCGGCGTTGTCGAGCGCGCCCACCGCGACGTCGTGCGCGTCGTAATGGCCACCGGTGATCAGAAATGGCCCATCGGACGTCGCCGGCCCCAGCCGCCCGAGCACGTTCAGGCTCGAGGTCGGGGCGAAGGTCGCGTCGACCTTGACCTTCAGACGCACCGGGCCGCGCTCGAGCAGCCGCACGATGTAATCGCCGCTCTCCTTGGGGAGCCCCAGCCCGGGAATCTCGGCCGGGAAGCCGGCGGCGAGCGCGCCGGTGATCGCCAGCATGCCGGGATTCTGATTCGCGAAAAGAAAGGCGATTGCCCCGGCGTCGATCGCCCGGGCGAACTTCTCTCGGCGGTGCGAGCTGCGCTGGCCTGCCCCTGGGCTGGCCTCGGCCGCGCTCAAGACGATCTTCCCGGCGAGCTGACCGTCGAGGCGCTTGAAGTCTTCTTCTTCGCCCTGGCCGACCCAGGCTACCTCGCCTTCGAGATCCGCCGGTGGGGTGTATGGCAACGAGATCGCCGCGACCTCGCGCGCGACCGGCGCGAGGATCTCCAGCCGGACCGGTCCGCGCGTCCAGCCATTGTGGCGAAATTCCTGACCTTCGACGTCGTGAAGGCCAGAGCGACGCGCCTGGTCCATCAAGAATGCCGCGGCCTGGCGCTCGCTCGCCGAGCCGGCCCAGCGGTTGCCGAGCCAGTCGCAGAGCTGGACCAGGTTATCGTAGGCCTGGCTCGAAGTCCAGATCTCGCCCAGCACGGCCTTTTCCGCGCGGACCAGCCGAGTCGATACTCCACCACTCTCGCTCACCGATCCTCCTTGATATCCTGTAGGAAACTCTTATGGCCGAGCCTCGTCCATGATCGCCTGGCATGCTTGCTGGACCTGTTGCACGCCCTGCTGGAA
Source organism: Chloroflexota bacterium (assembly GCA_050695695.1). Classification (GTDB taxonomy): domain Bacteria; phylum Chloroflexota; class UBA6077; order FW602-bin22; family CADDYW01; genus JAJPKB01. The sequence continues at coordinate 2,673 of JBOGTX010000712.1, read as the reverse complement.
ATCTACCTGACCGTAAAACAGCGGCTTGCTCGTATTCTCCCACTTGTCTTCCAGCTCGCTGTAGCGCAGGTTGTAGGGCGTCGGGAAGGGGCCGGGCGTGTCGCTCATCCATTGCAAGGCGCGCCCGAAGATCGAGTTGATCTTCGTGACCTCCGGCGCCGCCCAGACCGACTTGCGCGAGCCCGGCTGGTACTGGTATTTCACCACGGCCATGATCTGGGTTTCTTTCGACGATTCCGCGACGACCAGATCGTAGGCCTTTTCCGGCTGTTTGCTCTTCGAGAACACCGACATGCATTCGACGAAGCCCTGGTACCCGCGGATGCCGGTCAATCCCTTCGGAAAGAGCACCACGTCCCACTTGAACTTATCGCCGACGGTTTTGCCCAGTCCGAGGATCGAGTAGGTGCCCGCGGTCGAGGTGGCCAGCTTGCCGGACGGGAAGAGCTGCGCGGCCTGCGAGCCGGATTCCGCCTGGGTCGGGGTCGCCTGATACTTCACCCGCATGTCGACCGCCCAGTGCGCCGCGTCGACCGACTTCGGATCGGTGCCGAAGGTGAACTTTTTGCCGTCCGCGGACATGTCGTCGCCGCCGAAGGTCCGGGCCAGCGAGCAGAAGTCGTAATAGGTATTCGGGAAGTAGTTGGAGCCGTAGATCTTGTTCGCCTTGTCGGTCATCGTCGTCGCCAGCTTGACGTAATCGTCGGTATTCCAGTCGTCGGTTGGCACGGCGACGCCCTTACTTGCCAGCATGTCCTTATTGAAAGCGATCAGGGCGTTATTGCCCGGGTGCATCAGGTAGGGAAGGCCGTAGAGCTTTCCCTCGAAGCTGGCCCCGGCGACGGCCGCGCTGAAGAAGTCGCTCATGCCGGGATCGTTCGCTTTGACGTAATCGTCGATCGCTCGGAAGGCGCCCTTCGCGCACGAGTACGGGAACCACTTGATGCCACTGAAATAGACGTCTTCCATCGTGCCGGTCGCGAGCTGGGCGAGCTGCTTCTTGGGGGCGTCGGCGTAGTTGACTTCGTCGATCGTCAGCTTCACGTCGGTGTTCTTTGTTGCCCAGGTCTTCGCCGCTTCGCGCTGCCACTCGTCGGCGATGCCGGCGTAGGTCGCGATGCTCAGGGCGGTCGTCCCGCCCGACGGCGCCGCCTGGCTCTGCGGCGCCTGGGTCGCGCTCCCGCTCGCCGCCTGAGACGTCGGCGCCGCGGCTGACGAAGACGACGTGGAGGAAGAGGACGACGATCCACTCGTCGTGGAGCCCGAGGAGCCCCCGCCAACCGTTGGCGCGCCGCACGCCGCGAGCACCGGAACGGCGAGACCGAGAACGCCGATCGACTTCAACAGCCGTCGTCGGGATACCGCTGTGCTAGACACCTGAACCACTCCTCAATACATTTGATATCAGCTTACGGACGAGGGAGATCGACGATTGCCTGGCATGCCTCCTGGACTTTCTGAATGCCTTGACCGAAGGCTTCCTCGCCATAAAACACCGGCTGGCTGATGTTCTCCCACTTGTCCTCGAGCTCCGAGAAACGGAGGTTGTACGGCATGGGGAAAGGACCGTCGACCGTGCTCATCCAGTTCAGCACCCGCTCGAAAATTGGGCTGACCTGCTTGATGTCAGGCGCTGCCCAGACCGATTTCCGCGCGTTCGGCTGGTAGTCGTTCTTCAGAACCGCCCAGATGCCGGTCTCTTTGGAGGACTCGGTCACGACCAGATCGTAGGCCTGCTCTGGCTGCCTGGTGTGAGAGTACACCGAGAACATCTCGACGAAGCCCTGGTACCCCCGAACGCCGGTTGGTCCCTTGGGGAACAGGACCACGTCCCAGGCGAAGCGATTGCCGACCGTTTTCTCCTCGCCAAGCGAGGCATTGACCCCGAGTGTCGAGGTCGCCAGGCGGCCGGCCGGAAACTCTAATCCCTGCGCGTCGGCGCGGGACGGCGCGACGTGGTACTTCGTCCGCAGGTCGACCACCCATTGGGCCGCTGCCACGGATTTCGGATCGGTGGCGAAGGTGAACTTTCGACCATCGCTCGACATGTCGTCACCACCCCAGCTCCGGGCCATCGAGCAGAAGTCGTAATAGGTGCTGGGGAAATAACTCATACCGAAGATCTTGGTCGCTTTGTCGGTCAGCGTCACGGCCATGTCAAGGTAGTCTTTCACCGTCCAGTCGTCGGTCGGAACCTTGACGTTCTTCTGGTCCAGCAGGTTCTTGTTGAACACGACCAGGGCGTTGTTTCCCGGATGGATCAAGTAGGGCAGCGCGAACAGCTTGCCATCGAGACTGCTCGCCGAGATGGCCGTCTTGAAAAAATCGCTCATTCCTGGATCGTTCGCTTTGACGTAGTCGTCGATCGCCCGAAACGCGCCCTTCGCGGCCGAGTAGGGGAACCACTTGATCCCACTGTAGACGACGTCTTGCATGGTGTTGGTCGCCAGCTCGGCAAGCTGCTTCTTCGGCGCGTCGTTGTAGACCATCTGCTCGACCTTGAGCGTGACCTCCGGGTGTTTGGCCGCCCACTGGTTGGCCCAGTATCGCTGCCACTCTCGCTGGGGCGACGCGATCGTGGCGATGCTCATCGAGATCTGGCCACCCGTTGGCGCGGTCTGGCCAGTCGGCGCCTGGGTCGCGGCCACCGCGGCCCCGGCGGACGCGGTCGGC
>JBOGTX010000711.1:0-7181 GCA_050695695.1 Chloroflexota bacterium | reverse complement strand
TGCCAGACAGGCACTGCAGCCTCCACCGGGAATTCCTCTCAAGGACGAGCCTGCCCCATGAAACGATCATAGCCCGGGGGACGGGCGCGCGTCAAGACTGGCTGAATACTGAGCCGTACTTCATCAGTATGCTGCCCGTATGTGCGACAGTATTCTCCGCTACACGTCATACTGGCGGTGGGTCCATTGACGAGTTGCCCACGCACGACAGTAGGTATATACTAACTCTCGGCGCTATTCAGTCAGACCGATTCCGGATGCACCGTTGTTGGTTGTCACCCCGGGCCAAAGCGAGGGGTCTCTGGCTTTCGCCGCGCCGGGTCAGAGATTCCTCGCGGCGGCTCGGAATGACGCTCGCGGCGAATCGGTGAGCTTCATCCGACATCCGGATCAACCCAGACTGGATGGAATGCTCCAAATCGAGCCAAGGACCGCCGTATCATGCAACCTGACGCGATGCTGGCCTTGCCCAGGGAACGGCCCCCGTACGCCACCGTCGAGGCCTTTGAAGGGTTCTTGCTGCGCGCGGCGGACGAAGCAATCCCGGTCCGGATCGACTCGCTGCTCCTCTCGCGGTGGAAGATCGCGAAAGGCAATGAGTCGGCAATGAGGACCACGCTGAAGGCGCTGGGTCTGATCGACGACGATGGTCGGCCAACCAGCGATTATCGCGACCTCGCGTTGAGCCCTTCGGTTCGCCGCGCCGCGCTACGACGCGGCGCGAAACGCGCCTATCCGGGCATCGCCGAACCGGGAGCCGCCCAGCTCGCTCGCGATCATCTGCACGATTACTTTGTCGGCCAGCGCGGACTCCGGGGTCAGATGGTCGATAAGGCAATCACCTTCTACCGAGGGCTGGCGAAGCTGATCTCGATGGGAGAGGCTGGAGAATCCGATCTCGACCGTGGCAGGCGAACCGAAGCGTCAATCGACCCAGCCGCCCCAGGGGTGGTCACCGCCGCTCGATCGTTGCCGTCCAGTGGCGTGACCTTCGCGCTGACCATCTCGTTTCCCGCCGAGATCGGCGAGGACAAGCTCGTGGAATTCTTGCGGCAGGTGCGGGATGCCTGGCGAAAGGCTCAGGAGGGTTAAACCTGCCTCAGTTCCAATGGGGTTGGTCGAGATCGAATTGAAGGCGCATCTGGACGCGGGATTCGGCATAGCGACGGCGCAGGGAGCGCAGGACGTCCAGCTCCGCGACGAGCTCCTCCGCTCCCCGAAATCCCCTGACCCCGCTGGCGTACCACAGGTAGGCGACCTCGTCGAGACCGCTCAGCTCCGCCAGCGCCAGCTCGGCGATCTGACGAGACGCGACCGTCGTCTGACTCGATCGACTCAGGTCAGCTTCGATCCGGTCGACCACCTCTTCGATCGCGCTCCCCACCGTTGACCGCTTGTAGCACACCGCCCGCAACGACTTCAGAAGCTTCGCCCGGTTGTAGCCTTCGAGTCGCCCGTCTCGCTTCAGCACGGTGAACGTCGGAGCCGGCTGTCCCTCGTACGTCGTAAAGCGTTGCCCACAGGCCTGGCAGACCCGGCGTCGACGCACGCCCCGACCAACCTCCCGTGAATCCAGGACCCGTGACTCGCCGTCGGCACAGTATGGACACCGCATCCGCGCCCCTCAAGATCTCGTCTGTGAACCCGACGATACCACGACCGGTCGTTGGCGGTCAAGTCAACGATCGCCGCCGCAGCACGTCGTAGACGACGATCGATCCGGCCACCGCCGCGTTGAGCGATTCCACGTGACCGCGCATCGGCAGGCGAACCAGCACGTCGCAGGTCTCGGCGACGAGCCTCCCCAAGCCGCGCCCCTCGGCCCCGACCACCAGCACCAGCGGAACGTCCACCGCGAACCGGTCGTAGTCGACGGTCCCCTCGGAATCGAGCCCGACGATCCAATATCCCTGCCGCTTGAGCTCACCCAGCGATCGCGCCAGATTGGTGACGCGGGCGATCGCCAGGTACTCGACTGCCCCGGCCGATGCCTTCTCGACCGCGGGCGTCACGCCCACCGAGCGGTGCAGCGGGATGATCGCCCCGTGCAGGCCCGCCGCGTCCGCGGAGCGGAGCAGCGTACCGAAGTTCTGCGGGTCTTCGAGCGCGTCGAGGGCGATCAGGAAGGGGAGGCCCGGTCCACTTCCCGCCCGCGCGATCAGGTCGTCGAGCGTCCAGTAGCGATAACCAGCAACCTCGGCCACGACGCCTTGATGGTTGGCGCCGTCGCTCAGGCGATCCAACGCCCGACGGTCCACCCACTGCACCTTGACGCCGCGCTCGGCGCCCTGGCGCAGGATGTCGGCGACGATCCCCTGCGGACGCGTTCCCTCGGCAAGATAGAGGCGATCCACCGATCTTCCCGCCCGCAGCGCCTCCAGAACCGGGTGTCGCCCCCAAATCAGCGCCACGGTGGGCGAGGAAGGCGCGAGCCGCGGGTCATCGATTCGTTCGCCAGGTCGTTCCACCGGCCCGATCTTCCACCGCGACCCCCAGGTCTTCAAGGTCGTGCCGGATGCGATCAGCGAGCGCGAACTGCTTGGCGGACCGCAGCTCCTGCCGAATCGTCAGCAAGAGGTCGACGAAAGGCTTCGCGCCGAGGTTCTCCTTCGGCTCCTCGAGGGTCAGCCCGAGCACTCCGGCCAGGCGCAGCAGGGTCGACTGCGCGCCAGCGACTCCGGCGGCCGGAACACCCGCTTCGCGCGCCCGGTTGATCTCCTTCGCCAGCTCGAAGAGCTGCGCCAGCGCACTCGTCGTGTTGAAATCGTCGTCCATCGCGTCGACGAACCGCTCTTCGACGAGCCGACGGGCCTCGGCCAGCTCGGCCGGCTCGTCGGCTGGCTCGCCGGTCGGTCGTGGCGTCACCGCGGTGCGCAGGCGCGCGACGCCGCGCTCGGCCGCGGCGACCCCTTCGTCGGTATACGAAAGGGGCTTGCGGTAGTGCGAGGTCAGCACGAAGGCGCGAATCGCGTCGGCGCTAAACTCGCCAAGCGCCTCCTTGATCGTCACCAGGTTGCCCAGCGACTTCGACATCTTCTCGCCGCCAAGCTGCAGCAGGCCGTTGTGAACCCAGTACTTGGCGAAAGGGACCAGACCGGTGTACGACTCGGACTGGGCGATCTCGTTTTCGTGATGCGGGAAAATCAGGTCGGCGCCGCCGCCGTGAATGTCGATCTGGGATCCGAGCTGGTCGAGCACGATCGCCGAGCACTCGATGTGCCAGCCGGGGCGACCCGCCCCCCACGGGCTCGGCCAGCTCGGCTCGCCCGGCTTCGCGCCCTTCCAGAGCGCGAAGTCCATCGGCGATTCTTTTCGCGGGTCGACCTCGACCCGGGCTCCCGCTTCCAGGTCGGCGAGGGAGCGCCGCGACAGCTTTCCGTAGTCCGGGTCGCGGGGGACGCGGTAATAGACGTCTCCGTCGACCGGGTAGGCGGCGCCCTTCTCGATGAGTCCGGTGATGATCCGAATGATGTCGTCGATCTCGCTGGTGGCGCGAACGTAGGCGGTCGCCGGCTTGATATGTAACGCCGCGAGGTCCACGTAAAATTCGCCGATGTATTTCTCGGCGAGATCCATCGCCGATATCCCCAGTCGATTCGAGCGATCGATGATTTTGTCGTCGACGTCCGTAAAGTTCTGGACAAAGTGGACCCGATAGCCTCGAAACTCGAGGTGGCGGCGAATCGTGTCGAAAACGATCGCCGACATCGCATGCCCGACGTGGGCATCGCTGTACGGCGTGACGCCGCAAACGTACATCTTGACCGGTTCCCCGTAGGGAACGAATTCTTCTTCCCGCGCGGTCAAGGTGTTGTAAATTTTCATCTAACCTCTTTCACGATGTGGCCGACGCTCGTCGACCTGGCTCGCGGTCTTCCATCCGACGGCCCCAGGTCGTCCGGATCGGGCTCGCCCTTCATTTTCTCACGAAGCAGCCGCTCCAGGAGGTCGACGCGGTCGGCCATCTCCTCGATTCTTCGATGGAGCGCGGAGATCATATCAAGCTCCGGGTCCGGCAGGTGCTCGACCCGACGGCTCGACCCGTCAGGCTCCCGAAACACGACCACCTTGGCCGGAACGCCGACCGCCGTGGCGTGCGGCGGGACGTCGTTCAAGACCACCGCGCCGGCCCCAACCCGCGCGTGGTCCCCGATCGTCACCGCGCCAAGGATCTTCGCGCCGACCCCGACCATCACGTCGTTGCCCAGGGTCGGGTGGCGCTTCCCCCGCTCCTTGCCGGTGCCTCCCAGGGTGACGCCCTGGTAGAGCGTCACGCCGTCTCCAATCTCGCTCGTCTCGCCGATCACGACCCCCATCCCGTGGTCGATGAAGAAGCGACGGCCAATCGTCGCGCCGGGATGAATCTCGATGCCAGTCACCCAGCGACTCAGATGAGAGATCAGCCGCGGCAGGACCGGCACTCCCTGGCGATGGATCGCGTGGGCCAGCCGGTGCAACAGCAGAGCGTGCAGGCCCGGATAGGTCAGCAGCACCTCGAAGAGGTTCGCCGCCGCTGGATCCCGTTCAAATATGACACGGACGTCTTCGGCAAAGGACACTTCGCACCTCCCGGCGGCCACGCCGCGCTCATCTGGTGGATCGATGATCCGAGCGTTGGTCGGGGCGCCGTTCGCGCGGCGCCCCTAGAGACAGGCGCAGGCCATTCGAACCCTAGCCATGCCTCTCGCTCCTTTCGGAAGATGCCACGATTTCGGCGACGGCGAAGGCGGCGATGCCTTCACCCCGCCCGATCGCCCCTAACCCTTCGTTGGTCGTCGCCTTGACGCTGACGCGCGCCCGGTCGATCCCGATCGCGTCGCTCAATTGGCGGCGCATCTCTGGCACGTGGGGTCCGATCCTCGGTTGCTCGGCCACCACCGTGACGTCCACGTTGCCGACCCGCCAGCCGTGCCGCCCGAGCAGGGCGGCCACGGCGCGCAAGAGATCCACGCTGCGCGCGCCGGCGTACCGTTCGTCGGTCGGTGGAAAGTGCTGGCCGATGTCGCCGAGGGCCGCCGCGCCCAATAATGCGTCCATGATCGCGTGGGTCGCGACGTCGGCATCCGAGTGGCCGAGCAAGCCAAGGTCACTCGCCAGCTCGACCCCGCCCAACACCAGGCGGCGGCCCGGCGCCAGGCGATGGACGTCGTATCCGACGCCGACCGGCATCAGGCGCGCCTCGCCCGCCGCGCGATCGCCCGCGCCAGCGTCAAGTCCTCCAGCGTCGTCACCTTCAGATTGGCTTCGGCCCCTTGAAAGACCGCGGTTGGAAATCCGGCCCGCTCCATCAGCTCGCCGTCGTCCGTCACATCCGCTTCCCCGTGGACCTGATAGGCGGTGGCGAGCCACTCGTACCGAAAGATCTGCGGCGTTTGCGCCGCCCAAAGGTGGGCACGGGTTGGCGTCGACGCGATGATCTCGCCTGGCCCGACGATCTTGATCGTATCCTTGACCGGTACCGCGGCGACCGCCCCACCAACCCGGCGCGCGGTCTCCCAGCCGCGGGTCAGGATATCCTGGGTGAGAAATGGCCTTGCCCCATCCTGGATCGCGATCCAATTCCAGCCAGCCGCCTGGCGCACCCCGTTCCAGACGCTATCCTGGCGGCGCCTCCCGCCGAGACAGATCGCCCGGACCTTCGCGTACCTCCGGCGCTGGATCAGGTGACGGCCGCGCTCGAGGTTGGCCTCGCTCAGCACCAGGACGACCAGGGACACCAACGGCGATTCCTCCAGAGCATCCAAAGACCAGGCAAGGAGGGGACGGTTGCCCAATCGGCGGAAAAGCTTGTCGCCGCCAAAACGGCGCCCCGCGCCGGCCGCCACCACGACCGCGGCGAGCGAATCAGGGGACATCATCGCAGCGATTGGTGCTCCTTCGCCTGGGCGAAGATCATTCGGCCGGCCGCCGTCTGGAAAACGCGGGTGACGACGATGCCGATATCGCTGTCGAGATGACGGCGCCCACCATCCACCACGACCATGGTACCATCGTCGAGATAGGCAACGCCCTGTCCAGGCTCCTTCCCCTCCTGAATCACCCGAACCACGATCTCTTCGCCCGGCAGCACGACCGCCTTCACCGCGTTCGCCAGCTCGTTCACGTTCAGGACTCGCACCCCCTGGACGGCGGCGATGCGGTTCAAATTGTAATCGTTGGTGACGATGGCGCAGTGAAGACTCTGGGCAAGCCGAACCAGCTTGGAATCGACGCCGTCGCCGTCGGCATCGCCGTCGTAGATCTTCACCGGAACGCCGGAGCCCTTCCGAAGGCGGTCGAGCAGCTCCAGGCCGCGGCGGCCGCGGCTGCGCCGGAGCGCGTCGGAAGAATCGGCGATGTGCTGGAGCTCGCGCAAGACGAACCGCGGCACCACCAGCGGACCGGTCAGGAAGCCGGTCCGCCCAACGTCGGCGATCCTTCCGTCGATAATCGCGCTGGTGTCGAGCAGTGCGCCTGCCGAATGATCGAGCGCTTCGCGATCGCCGTTGGAGAACCAGCCGAGGAGGCCAAAGATGTCGTCACGGCGCCCAACGAACACCGTCACCCCGAGGTAGCCCAGGAACAGGCAGCCCAGGAACGGCAGGACTCGACCGAAGATGCCGGGGAGAATCGCCAGGGGGATCGCGAGGAGGGCGGACAGGACCAGCGAGATCAGGAGCCCGAGAACCGCCGCGACCAGATCCTTGACCGGCAGCTTCCGGGCGTGGTCAGCCACAAAGCTCGTCGGCCGGATCGTGAGGTAGGGGGTGACGACGAACCCCACCGCGACCCCGATCGCGGCGCCGATCAGCTCGCCCGGCAGGGCTCCGCCTTGCATCGGCGATAAATCGAAGTTCGACCCAAGGTTCCAACCGGCCGCCGCGAAGGCGACAGCGCCGATGAAGCGGAAGGCCAGCTCGACATTCATCGAGTCTCCTCTCGTTTCGCGTCCCCACTTCCTCGCTGGCGCTCGCCGAAAGCGAGCGTCACGGCTCCCCCTTTCGGCGCCTTCAAAGTGACTTTAGCACAGGTCTCGCGGCATTGTAAAGGCAAACGCCACGGCCGGCCTCACCGCGAGGGCGGCGAATCCGCCGGCCGATCCAAGACGACCTGGAGGGCCTCCACGAGGGAATCGGCGGTCACCACGGTCAGGCCAGGCGCGCGTACCCGCCCATCGCGCGCCGCCGACCGAGGCACCACAC
>JBOGTX010000710.1:0-5261 GCA_050695695.1 Chloroflexota bacterium | reverse complement strand
GGCGGCTCTGCTTCGGTGCAATGGGCGATCGCGTAGTCGCAGCGCGGCGCGAAGGGGCAGGACCGAATCTCGCGGGTGAGATCCGGCGGCATCCCCTCGATCGGCCGTAGGCGGTCACGACGAACTTCGTCGAGCCGAGGGACCGAGCCGAGCAGCCCAAGGGTGTAGGGGTGGCGAGGGTTGTCGAAGATTTCGTCAACCGCCCCCTCCTCGACCACCCGCCCCGCGTACATCACCACCACCCGGTCGGCGATCCGGGCGACGACACCCAGATCGTGGGTGATCCAGATCATCGCCATGCCGAGCTCACGCTGGAGCCGGCTCACCAGGTCGACGATCTGGGCTTGAATCGTCACGTCGAGGGCCGTGGTCGGCTCGTCGGCGATCAGCAGGCGCGGATTGCACGAAAGCGCCATCGCGATCATCACTCGTTGGCGCATGCCCCCGGAGAACTGGTGCGGGTAATCGTCGATCCGGCTTCGGGAATCGGGAATGCCCACCAGGTCGAGCAGCTCGATCGCCCGCGCCCGTGCCCTCGCGGCGGTCATGCCAAGGTGAAGGACAATCGCCTCGGAGATTTGCTGGTCGATGGTGAGAACCGGGTTCAGCGAGGTCATCGGGTCCTGAAAGATCATCGCGATCTGACGCCCCCTGACCTTGCGCATCGCGCCAGGACTCAGGGCGAGCAGATTCTGACCGTCGAAGGTGACCTCGCCGCCGACGATCTCGCCGGGCGGCCTGGGGACCAGCCGCATGATCGAGAGCGCCGAGACGCTCTTGCCGCAGCCGCTTTCGCCGACGATCCCCAGCGTTTCGCCGGCGTCCAGCGAATAGCTGATGCCGTTGACCGCGCGCACCACCCCATCGGGCGTTCGGAACTCGGTGCGCAGGTTCTTGACCTCGAGCAACGCTGCCATCGTGCGATCCGTTCCATTTCCTCGCCTTCCGCGATGGTACACGGTCGCGTGCCACGGGCGCAAGCCCAGAATCTTGGCGATGTCGCGGTGGGTCCGCGGTCGGCTTCGATTATGCGGTGGATCTGCCTTCCTATACCCTTCAGCCAACCAGAGGTGTCGCGATGACGGAGAGCAAACCGACACTCCTTCACCAACTTTTCGGAGATTCTCCTCGGATCTTGATTCTGCGCGGCGCCCGGCTCGGCGATTACTTGTCGACGACGCCCGCCCTGCGGGCGCTCCGGCGGGCGCTGCCCCGCGCGACGATCGGGCTGATCACCGCTCCAGATCTGGCGCCGTTCGCCCGGCGCTACAGTTGGTTCGATGAGGTGTTCGTGGCACCGGCCTGGCCCGGCGTCTCGGACGGTCCGGAGGGCGCCGACATCGCGGACCAATTCTTCGCGATGATGCGTGCCTGGCGTGCCGACGTCGCGTTCCAGCTCAACGGGGGTGGGGAGAACTCGAATCCCTTCGTCCTGCGACTGGGAGCGCGCCTGACCGTCGGCGTGCGGCACCCCAGCGCGCCGGATCTCGACCTCACCATTCCGTACTCGCGGACCCAGCCGGTGCGGGTGCGCTTTCTGGACCTTCTGGCGCTGCTCGGTATTCCGCCGGTCTCGCTCGACCTCGAGCTTCCGGCCCGCCCGGAGGACGACGTCGAGCTGGCCGCGGCGCTCCCGGCCGGGCTCGGCCTGGCCGAGCTGGATCGAACGCCCTTACTGGGCATCCACGCCGGCGCGCGCTCGGGAGCGCGGCAATGGCCAATCGAGCGATTCGCCGAGGTCGGTCACCGGCTGGCGGACGAGTTCCGATTCCGGCCGCTGCTGCTTGGCAGCGAGGCCGAGCTTGGTCGGGGCGTGGCCGTGGCCCTGCGGACGCGCGCGGCGCCGATCGACCTGACCGGCCGTACCAGCCTGGGAGCCCTGGTCGCCGCGATGCGCCGCCTCGATCTGTTCCTGGGCAACGACAGCGGGCCATCGCACGTCGCCGAGGCGGTTGGTACCCCGTCGGTGACCATCTACGGCGCGAGCCACCCGATCAACTGGGCGCCGACGTCGCAGGCGTGGCACCGGGCAGTTGCCGATTGGACCGCGCCCTGCCGCTGGTTCCGCCCCTGCGGCTGCCCGGACGACTCGACGGCCCCCTGCCTCCAGGCAGTGACCGTCGACCAGGTGCTGAGCGAAGCGCGCTCGTTGATCGCCGCGGTTCGGCGTGGGCGGTGCCTGCGCCGGCTCGGGGCGTGACCGCGCTTCGGCTCGTCCTCCCGATCGAAACGGGCGACGCGGACCTTGACGCAACGACCCTCGCCTCCACCTGGCGGCTCGGTCCGAATCCCGTGTGGACTCCCCGCCAACTAGCCTCTTGCGTGCGGCACTCGCTACCCGTCGGAGAATGTCAGGGATGGCCTGTATCTCAAGCCGGGCCACTACCTCGAGGTCCAGCGCACCGTGGACATGGACGCCTGGTCGGAGCAGGCGTCCTCGCAGTCGACCCAGGCGATGAGCGGAGACCAGGAGAGGACGACGACGTACAGCTATCGACCTGAGTGGGCGCACCAACCGGAGGATTCGAGCCGCTTCAAGGATCCGGCTGGCCACGCCAACCCGCGGCCGGCGCTCTCCGACGGGGCATACCGCGCGACCTCGGCCACGGTTGGCGCGAATGTCCTGGACTCGACGGACCTGGCGTTGCCGTCGACCCTCTCGGTCACCGCCTTCGGACAGCTTCGTGGCCACGCCCTGGCGCCTTACGACGATGGGAGCGGTCATCAGCTGTACGGAATCTACGCCGGCGAGCGCGACGACGCCCTTGGTCAGTTCACCTCCCAGCACACCGAGTCGGCCTGGGTCTTTCGCCTCGTCCGCTTCCTGGTGATGTTCCTCGGGGTGTGGATCCTCTTCGCGCCGATTCTCACCCTGCTGGTCGCGATCACCGTGGCGATGACCTACCACCGGCGGATCGCGCCGGTGGTGCTCCTGGCGGGGTCGCTTGACTCGCATCGGGTGATCCCCGTCGCGGTCGGCGTTGTCCTCGTCCTGGCGCTGGTCGCCCACGCCCTTACTCATTTGAGTGATAATCCAAATGGATAAAAGAATAGCACGTGAGGCAAATGGTGGACGTGCCCAGTGAGCCTTTCTTCGTAAGCCGTCGCGGCGACCTGGAGCTCTTTGCCGACGTTCTTACTGGATTGGACGACGGCGACGTCGTCGGGTTCGCTGCGCGCCCCGGCATCGGCCAGATCGTGCTCATTCAGGAGCTCCTCTACCGCGTGGGGACGCGCCCGGATCGGCTCACGCTCCTCGCGACCATCCCGACTCTCAAGCGCTCGACATGCCCGGAGGAAGATCCGTATGGCATCGGCGGCGTGCAGACCGTCTACCTGCCCTTACGCGATATGTCCGCCCCTCCGCCCGGCTTCCTCTACCCGGTCGACGCGCGGCTCGCCCTCTCGCTCGGGCTCGCGCGGCAGGGCATGTATCCGGCCATCGATCCGGGGGAATCGTCGTCGACGCATCTCGAGCCATCCGTCGTCGGTAACGAGCAGGTCGAGGTCGCCTCTCGCGTGAAGGATCTCCTTCGGCGGTTCCCACCCGAGCGGGAAAACATCAGCATCGCGGAAGGACACCCCGCGGACGATCAGGTTCTCATGGCGCGGGCTCGACGCCTGCGCCGCTTTCTCACCCAGCCGCTCTACATCGCCGTGCCCTGGATCCGCTGGTCGGCCGCCTTCGTCCCGATCGTGGACACGTTGCGTGGCTGTCGGGCCATCCTCGACGGAGCATACGATACTCTGCCGGAAGCGGCGTTCTACATGGCCAATTCGATCGATCAGGTCATCGAACGGGGCAAGACTGAGTCGAGTTGAGAAATCCTATCGACGCGAAGAATCATGATTACCATTCGGGCCAGATGTGCTCCCACATCTCATAGCTCATTCATTCAACGGAGAAAAGATCGCTGACCTGGCAGCGAAATCCCGCGATGACCGGATCGAGATCGATCTCGTCGTCGCCTCGCAAGGAGACGTCGCGGCCTGGTCGGCGAAGGGCAATCCGGCGAGCGGTCGGGTAGATGACCAGCACGGCCAGCGTTCCGTGCTCCAGCCAATCGGCGACCTTTCGCTCGACGTCCTCGGCCGAGTCGCCGGGGGACACGATCTCGACGGCGAGGTCCGGCGCGCCGACGAACGGTCGATGCTCCGTCCCCTTCGGCGGAAGCCGCTCCTGGCGGACAAAGGCCACGTCCGCCGCGCGGGCGATGCGGCCTTCGGGATCCAGTTGAAACAGAACCTCGCCGACGACGATCTTGCCGAGCCGGCGTTCCACCACGTGAGCGCGAAGGACCCAGGCGATCTGCGCTTCGAGGTCGCCGTGCCCGAATCCAGTCGGCGCCATCGCGATGAGCTCTCCGTCCACCAATTCGTACCGCTCACCGGCGCTCGCCAGACGCAGCACGTCGTCGATCGTGGCCCGGGCTTGTGTCGCCATCGACGTCCCTCGCTTGGCCGCGGAATACCACTTCCCAGACAGCCTGCCGGTAGGATTATACACCCTGCTGTGTCGCGCCTCGCGGCGGGACGTGACGCGTGAAGACGTGAAACGTGAGTAGACGAAGCGCTACGTGCTCCATTCACGTCTTCACGCGTCAACCGCTAATAGCTCGGCCCCAGGGTGCGCCAGTCGTCGAGGGCGAGGCCGTTCGGGTCGTAGACGACCTTCCCGGCGCGGATCGTCATCAGGCAGTCCAGCTTGCGGTCGCCGATCATCTTCCCTCGGCCGCAGTCCCAGTAGCCGAATTCTCCTCGGCGCAGCGCGATCACCGCGACGTCGGCCTCGGCGCCCTCGCCGAGGGTGCCGAGCTCAGGGTGGCCGATCTCGCGGGCCGGCGCGACGGTCGACCGCGCGATCAGGTCGTTCAGCGGCATTCCCAGGTTCAGCAGCTTCGAGACGGTGTGGAGCATGGTGAAGACCGGGCCATTCACGTTGCCGACGTGCTGGTCGGTGCTGATCGAATCCGGGAGATACCCTTGCGCCAGGCAGGGAACCGCCAGGCGATACCAGAAGCTTCCGGCGCCGTGGCCAAGGTCGAGGATGACACCGCGGCGTCGTGCCTCCCAGATGTAGTCGTGAACCTTCCCGTTCTCGTCGAGCGACGGAATGTGCCGGGCGTAAATGTGAGTGTGGATGTCGCCGGGGCGCGCCTTCTTCAGCAGCAAGTCTGCGTAGCTGCGCTCGGGCCTTGGCGCGAAGTCGAACATGACTGGCATGCCCGCCAGCTCGGCCGCCTCGATCGCCCGATCGACCG
>JBOGTX010000709.1:0-3512 GCA_050695695.1 Chloroflexota bacterium | reverse complement strand
GGTCATGATCGTGGCGTGCGACGCGTTGGTTTGAGGGAGCTGGCAGATCGCGCGATCGAACCGGACCCCGTCGCGCGCCATTTGATCGAGAACCGGCGTGTGCGCCTGGCCAAAGCCATAGGCCCCGAGTCGGTCCGATCGGAGGGTATCGATCGTCACCAGGAGGACGTTCGGTTGCCGGGGAGGAGACGTCACGATCGACGCCAGCGTCGCGCCGGGCGTCGGCGCCGGCGACGGATCCGCGACGGCGGTCGGACGAACCGCCGTCGCTGCTTCGGCGACCGCCGAAGGATCCGGGTTTGGCGGTGGCGCGGCGGTTGGCTGGGCCGGTCGGGTCGCGAGCGGGGTTCGGGCGATGAACGCTTGCTCCGACACCGGCCGCGCCTTTTCACCGCAGCCAGCCGCCCCGAAGAGCGCGGCGAGGGAGACGGCTCCAACCGTCACGGTGCGCTTGAGGAAGCGGCGGCGCGTCACCGACCGCTCGGAGCCCTCTCGCGAGTCCTGCTCGCCGATCGGCTTCTCCCCCGACACCGAATTCATCCAGCTACCCCCAGGCCAACCCGATTCCCATCGGCAGAGTCCGCCACCATCTACCTATATTGTAAACCAGGACGGTGGTTTGATCTCTTTTATCACGCTGAAAGCGACACGGATTTGCCCAGCAAATCCGTGTCGCTTTCAGCGTGATCTTACCCTGCACCCGGTTATTCGTACCGGAGCGCATCGATCGGGTCCAATTGAGAGGCCTTACGCGCCGGATAATAGCCGAAGAACACGCCGACGAGGGCAGCGAACCCGAAGGACAGGACGACCGCCTGGACGGTGACGACGGCATCCCAACCGGCCAGCTTGCTCAGACCAACCGAGCCGCCCATGCCAATGAGGATTCCCAGCACGCCGCCGACGACGCTGAGCAGCACCGCCTCGACCAGGAACTGCGACAGAATGTTGCTCTTCCGCGCCCCCACCGCCATCCGAATGCCGATCTCGCGCGTTCGCTCGGTCACCGACACCAGCATGATGTTCATAATGCCGATACCGCCGACGACCAGCGAAACCGCGGCGACCCCGGCCAGCAGGTAGGTGAGCGTATCGCTCGCTTGTTGCGCCGTGTCGATGATCTGGTTGTTGTTGCGCACCCGAAAGTCGTCCGGTTGGCCCGGTCGGATCCGGTGGCGGGTGTGCAGCAAATCGGTCACTTTCTGTTGAATGGCCGTGATGTCGCTCGACTGGCTCACCTGCACGAAGATCGTGTTAACGAAGGGGCGGTGGAACAGGCGAATCTGGGCCGTCTCGTAGGGCATGAGAATGATGTCGTCCTGATCGTCGAACCCGTTGCTTCCCTTCGAAACGAGCAGACCTTTCACGGTGAACGGCACGTTGCGGATGATGATCTTCTGGCCGACCGGATCGTTGGCCCCAAAGAGGTTGGTGGCGACGGTCTGGCCAATATCGCAGACCAGGGAGGCCGACGTTTCGTCGCCCTGGGTATAGGCCGCGCCCTCGGCGATCTGCCAGTCCTGGATCTGGAAGATCGATGGGTAGTCGCCCTGGATCGTCGTGCTCCAGTTCTGATCGCCGGCCACGACCTGGGTGTTGCCCGCCCGCAAGTCGGGGCTCACCGCGTCGACGCCCGGAACTGAGCTAAGAATCGCCTGGGCATCGGTCTCATTCAGCGACGGCAGTCCACCAGCGCCCGACCTCACCCCGCCAACGTTTCCCGACCCGGGGATAATCGTCAGCAGGTTGGTGCCCAGACGAGAAAGACGCGCCTGGACCGACTGCCGCGCTCCCTCGCCGAGACCAACCATGACGATGACCGCCGCGACGCCGATGATGATGCCCAGCATGGTCAGCAGGGCGCGGAGCTTATTGGCCTGGAGCGCCTCGAGCGCCGAGGAAATGCTCTGGGCAATCGCCATCGAGCCGGTCGCGTCTTTCGGTAATGGCCCGAGCGAGCCAGACACCACCCCGCCGACCAGCACGTCCGGGTCGGCGACCGACGGCGTTGGGTCGGTGAGCGTCGACGACGGAGCCCCGTTCCGTTCTCCGTTCGCCATCTCGGTCGGTCGACCGTTCGCTAGCCGGCCCTGCTGCCCCGTCTCCGGTGGGTTCGTTCGCTCGTCCAACGTGCTCATCCCACGCTCACCTCCGGCTCCTCGATCGGTAGCTCGGCCAGCGCGGCGGCGGCAAGACGCCGTCGCTCGTTGGCCTGATCTTGGATCACCCGACCGTCGCGAAACCGCACGACCCTTTTGCAATAGGTCGCGATGTCGGGCTCGTGAGTGACCAGGACGATGGTGATACCCTGGGCATTCAGCTTCTGGAGAATTGCCATCACCTCGATGCTCGTCCGGCTGTCGAGGTTACCGGTCGGCTCATCGGCCAGGATGATCGATGGCCCGTTGACGAGGCTTCGCGCGATCGCCACCCGCTGTTGCTGGCCACCCGACATCTCCGAGGGCCGGTGATCGGACCGATCGTCCAACCCGACCGCCGCGAGCGCCGCCAGCGCCCGCTCCTCCATCACCGGCCGCGGGACGCCGGCGTAGATCATCGGTAGGGTCACGTTACCCAGCGCGGTCATCCGAGGCAAGAGGTTGAAGCCCTGGAAGATGAATCCGACTTTGCGGTTGCGCACCCAGGCCAGGTCGTCGGCGGTCAGGTCGGCCACGTCGATGCCGTCCAAAAGGTAGACGCCGCTGGTTGGACGATCGAGACAACCGATCAGGTTCATAAAGGTCGACTTCCCAGACCCCGAGGCGCCCATCACCGCGACGAACTCGCCGGGGAAAACGTCGAGCGTGACGCCCCGTAAGGCATGGACGATGTTATCCCCAAGGTGGTAATCCTTCGCCAGGCGCTCGACCCGGATCGACGGATCCGGTCCCTGGCCATTTGTCATTGCGCTCATCCTCCTCGGAACCCTCCGCCAAACGGCCCACCCGCGGGGCGGGCCGTCCCTCCGGTTCGACCGCTCGTGCCCGTCGTGGTATCGCCACCCTCGCCGACGACGATCGATTGACCGTCCTTGAGCCCGGAGACGACCTCGGTGTTGGTCCCATCGGTGATCCCCAGCGTGAGACGAATCGGCACCAGTTGTCCATTGTCGAGGGTCAAGACGATGCCGCGGCTCGCGTTCGCCGCCTGGCCCGCGAGCGCCCCCGCCTTCGCGCCAGAGGCGCTCGCGTTGACGGTTCGGTTGGCTCCGGATTGGCCGGCCGAGCGCGCCCCGGCGCCCGCCCCGGAGCGCTGGCCAGTTGCTTGGCCGGTGCCTCTCGCCTGACGAGACTGGGTGCCAGTACCCTGGACCAGTCCGTCGCGGAAGGCAGCCTGGGCGAATGTCAGCGCGGAGTTGGGCACGAGAACGACGCCATCCTTTTGGGCGGAGACGATCGTCGCGGCGGCGGTCATCCCGGGGTAGAGGGTCGAGTTTTTGGTCGATTGAATCGAGCAGGTCACGTTGTAGTTCACGACGTTTTGCACCGTCGTCCCCACCGGCTGAATCTCGA
>JBOGTX010000708.1:0-2060 GCA_050695695.1 Chloroflexota bacterium | reverse complement strand
TCGTACGCCAGTCCGTCGATCAAGCCGTTAGCGTAGAAGCCCGGGCAGGCGGTGTCGGTGTAATTATAGGTAAACTGCAAGGTCGGGGCGCCCGTCGAGGGGTTAATCTGGTAGATGTTGCCCAGCGGCGGGCTGGTCGGGGGATTGGTATACGCATAGTAACCGCCCCAGAGCAGCCCGCGTTTGGCATCCCAGGCGAGGGCGCCGATGCCCACGCCCATGTTCAACGACTTGAGCAGGGTGCCCGAGGTGTTCGCTTCGTAGAGGTAGGTCTGACCGGAGACGTTCCAATCGTCGTAGGTGTACCAGAGGTTGGTCCCGTCGAACGCCATCGCCCGGCCCCCGGGCCAGCTTCCCTGGGCGGTGAACGAGCGCAGCTCCGTGCCGGGAGTGACCGGCGAGGACGGCCCGGCCGGACCTACCGCCGGGGCGACCGCGCGGCTGCCGTTCGTCGGGCGGGTGGCGACGGAAGTCGGGCTCGCCGTCGCGGGGCCGGTGGGACGAATTGGCGTCGGGGTCGGGTTCGCGGTCGCGACGAGGGTCGGCGTCGCGGTCGTTGGTCCGGCCGGGGAGCTCGCCAGGGCGGGCACCGCCGCCACGAGTTGCGCCCCGAGCGCGATCCCCACGATCACCCGCTCCACGGTCCGCGAAAGCCACCGCCCAGCGCCCATCACCGGTTTCCCTCCTCTGCTCAGTCCCAAATGACACTCCGGCAGGAGCGTGGTTGCCCTGCCGGTTCACTCGTTCGGGCACTCTACCACAAAGGAGCCCAGTCGAACCTTAAGATCTCCGGAAAATCAGGTTAAGATCTGCTTAAGATTGCGTGAAGAATTTCGACGCTGCTGCTCGTACACTCTCCGGGTGAACCGCGTGGACGGTCACCCCGAGCCCAATCGAGGGGTTTCTGGCTTTCGCCGCGCTGAATCAGCGGATCCTCACTTGCTCGGTGAATGACCGTCACGGCAGACCGGTGAGGATCCACCCGGAACCGGCGTTACCACCTCGCTTGCCGCGGAGACGTCGCCATTGACCGCCTCCCGCTTAGATACACTGGCGCGTGCGCGTCCCGGGTGGCTGTGCCCGAGATGGGGGGCGCACCCTCGACGACCAACCGAACGTTCAAGGACGGGAGATCCCCGACAATCGTCGAAAGCGAATCGCGGTCAGACGATGGGCCACCGCGTCGTGGGTGCGGGTCACGCGCCGTTGAAAGGATAGGTCGGATCTCTACTTTTCACACCGTCAGTTCTGACAGGTTTTACCCTGTCATTTTTGACAGGTACCGGGATCGTCAATCGATCCAACCCCTTTCTCGGGCGCGGCGAACCATCTCCATTCGGTTGCTGGCGCCCAGCTTCGTGAAAAGGTTGGTCACGTGAAAGTGAACGGTGCGCTCGCTGATCGCGAGGTGGTCGGCCACGTCGTGGTCCCGCTTGCCCTCGGCGACCAGGCGCAGCACGTCGAGCTCGCGCGGAGTGGGGTCGTCGCGCGGCACCGACGCGTCGCGAATGAGCTGACGCGCGATGCTCGGCTCGACGTAGCTGTCGCCACGGTAGACGGTTCGGAGCGCGCTGGTCAGCACGCTGAACGCCGCGGTCTTGTAGAGAAATCCCTTGACGCCCAGTCGAAGGAGCTCCATTGCCGAGCGCTGGTCCTCGTCGTGACCGGTGAACACCACGACCCGCGTTTCCGGAGCGGAATGGCGAATCGCCCGGGTCACCGCGATGCCGTCGAGCATGGGCATGCGCACGTCCAGGAGCACGATGTCAGGCTTTAGCTCCTCCGCCAGCCGAAGGGTTTGCACGCCGTCGTCCGCCTCGCCGACGATCTCGAAGTCACCCTGATATTCGAGGAAGACGCGAATCCCCGAGCGAGTCATCGGATGATCGTCGGCAAGGAGAACGCGGATCCTTTCCATGTTTTGGTCCAGGCCTCCCTGACGTGATCGAGCGGCGTTTCCTATATCATAGCGCGCCGCGCCGTTTCGCGTTGCGATCGGCACCTTGGACATTGACAATCCTGCCACTCTCAGTAGAATCCCGCTAGCCACTGAATGAGTC
>JBOGTX010000707.1:0-8105 GCA_050695695.1 Chloroflexota bacterium | reverse complement strand
CCCGCTTCGTTTTTTTTGAAGGAAGAGTCTAACTGCCCCCACTCACCGGCTCCACCCGGACGCCGATCACGCCGTTCGAGGGATTGGCCAGGAGCGAGAACGCCGCGTAGCTCAGGTCCGCCACGTTCGGATAGGTGAACGCACCCCGATCCGTCACCTCGACCACGATGCTTCGCCCGGTCGTCAACCGGGTGATCCGGATCCAGGTCCCCAGCGGGTAAACGTTCGACGCCGCGGTGTTGGGGTTCCACATGTCATAGGGGCGGCCGTCGCTCATGGTCCGACCCTGAAAATCCTGGCCGTACCACGTCGAGACGCCAACCAGAGCCGGATCGCCGCCACTCGTCTCCAATGATACTTTGGACGGCAGCGCGGCCAGGGGGGCGGCGCTCGATCGCGCCTCTGGTGGCGGAGCGGCGGCCTGGCGCGGCGCCACCACCGCGGTGAGAAGCTGGAGCATCCGTGGTGATGAGGTCGCCGGCAACCGCTCATTGGGAAGGGTCGATCCGGGTGACGCCCTCGGCTGAAGCGCCGCCGTGGGAATCAGCCCCAGCTCTTTCAGAAGGTCGCCGGCCAGTCCGACGCTCGTCCCTCGATCGTCCGCCCAGGGGACGCTGAACTTCCAGTGATAGATCACCGCCCGCTGAAAGCGGACCGCATGGTAGGGGCCAAGGTCGACGACCGGCGACGTTGGCAGCCCGAAGACGGCGTAGTAGCTCGGCGTGCTGAAATAGCGATGAAAGATCGCTGGATCCGCGTACAGCCAGCTAAAGCGCCAGTGGGCGAGCATCAAGAAGGACAGCGGCTGCGACTCCTGTGGCACGCGATCCGGCTTGGGCGCCAGGTGGGCCGCGAGGAGCCAGTCGTCCTTTCCGATTCCCGAGAGATAGTCGAAAATGTTCGCCAACTGGACCTGATTCGTCGCCGGGTTCCACTGCAAGATCGCCCGCTGGGTTGCCTGGCAGACGTAGCCGTCCCAGAGAAAGCGTTGGGAGACCGGATAGCCAAGGACGTCCACCCCGCCGGTCTGATTGAAAAACGTCCAGAACGGGACGTCGTTCGCGTCGGTGATTTCGAAGCCACCGCCGCGTGGCCCGATCGAGGTGCCGTTGGCCTGGGTGTAGAAGTGCCCGCCGGGAATGGTGAGATCGGTCGCGGACTCGGCGCTGGCGATGCCGGATAGGGGTCCGATGGTCAGAGTAGCGGTCAAGAGTACGGTCGTTAGCAGTAAGCGCATTGAGACTCCTTCGCCGATGGTCGGGATGGAAGCGGGGCTCACGCGCCACGGTAACCGCCTCGCGCCTATCGCCCCTTGCCCGGCAGCGCGCGCGCTACCCGGACGAGATCGACGGGGGAATCAGTGAACCTCCTGTTAAAAAGTTGTTAAAATTCTGGGCGCAAGTATAGCATGACATGCCGACATGTCAACCGATGGACGTGTCGAGAGCATAACGCGACGGGGTGGGGAACCTCGCCGGGAGCGCGGGCAGCTGCCTTGCGACGAGGCGGCGGTCGCACCGATGGGTCGCCGTGGCACGGCTGCCGCGCGACGAGGCGCCATGCCTGGTACAATTCACATGGCCACGGGCCTACCCTGGACGATCCAGAAGTGAGGAAACATGCAAATCGGCGCGATGAATCACCCCATGCGGGACGTAGTCGCCGAGATTTCGGGCTTTCGAGAAATGGGATTCGACTTCGTCGATTTAACCCTGGAGCCGGCGCGCGCCCAGCCAGGGGTTCTGGACGTGGCCGCGGTCGCCGCCGCGCTCGCGGGCACCGGCCTTGGGGTGGTGGGGCATACCGCCTGGTTCTTGCCGATCGCGTCGTCGTTCGACCGGGTACGCCAGGCGGCGCTCGACGAGCTGACCTCCTGCCTCGACGTCTTCGCCAGGCTTCAGGTCCGTCGAGTAAACGTCCATCCCGATCAGCGCGTCTCGCTGTACGATCGCGAATGGGTGATCGAGCGGAACGCGGATGCGTTACGCTTTCTCGTGGCGCGGGCGGCGGAGCGAGAGATCCAGTTGATGGCGGAAAATGTCCCCGGCCTCTTCAATACTCCGGAGACGCTCCGCCGCCTGCTCGACGCCGTGCCCGGACTCGCCTGGCACCTGGACGTTGGCCACGCCAACCTGGGGGCGCCGCGCAATCAGACCGAGCGCCTCCTCGAAAGCTGCGGCGATCGGCTGGTCCACGTCCACCTCAGCGACAACAAGGGCGGCGACGCGGACCTCCATCTGCCGCTTGGCGCGGGAACGATCGATTGGCGCTGGGTGGTGGATGTTCTGCGGCGTTTCGGGTACGACGGAACGATCACCCTGGAAGTCTTCTCGCCCGATCCGGAATATCTCGCGCTGAGCCGCCGGAAGCTGCGCCGCTGGTGGGACGAGGGACCGGCGCCAGCCGGCTGAGTTCCCTCAAATCAACGTTTGGATGCGCGGATCGAGAATGTCGCGCAGGCCGTCGCCGAGCAGATTGAAGCCGAGCACGGTGATCGCGATCGCGGCGCCGGGGAAAATCGCGATCCAGGGATCCAGAAGCATGTACTGACGCGCGTCGCTGAGCATCAGCCCCCAGGAAGGGGTCGGGGGCTGAGTGCCGAGGCCGAGGAAGCTGAGCGCGGCCTCGGTCAGGATGGCCGTCGAGAGCGAGACGGTGGTCTGGACGAGCAGCGGCGCCGAGACATTCGGCAGGACGTGCCGCGACATGATGCGCCAGTCTGGCGCGCCGAGCGTTCGCGCGGCATCGATGTACGGAAGGTTCATGACCGCGAGCGCTGGCCCTCGGGCGATTCGGGCGAAGGTCGGCGCGTAGACGATGCCGATCGCGATCATCGCGTTGGTCAGACTGGGCCCGAGAATACTCGTGATCGCGATCGCCAGGACGATCGCCGGCAAGGAGAAGAGCACGTCCATGATCCGCATGAGCAGTGCATCGACCCAACGCCCGTAAAACGCGGCGAGCAGGCCGGACGTCGCGCCGAGCGCGATGGCGATCGAGACCGAGAGGATCCCGACGTACAGCGAGACCCGAGCTCCCCAGATGACTCGACTCAGCTCGTCACGGCCCAGGTCGTCGGTGCCGAGCAGGTAACGCGGGCTTGCCCGCAGCAAGGGCCTGGCGATCTGCGCGAAAGGATGGTCTGGCGAGAGGACCGGCGCCGCCAGGGCGATCACGACGACGGCGCCGATGATCGTCGCGCCGGCCAGCGCGGTTGGGCTCTGCCCCAACCGTCGGAGGGGGACAAAGCGACGATCGTCGAGTGGGCTTCCGATCACCTCGTCGATCGCCAGCTCGCGCGCCACGGCGGACGCCGGCTTATCCATAGCGGATCCGCGGATCGAGCGAGGTGTAGAGGAGGTCGACCAGCAAATTGATCACCGCGAAGGTGACCGAAAAGAGCATGACCGAGCCCTCGATCACCGGGTAGTCGCGCTGGTAGACGCCGTTCAGCAGCGTCCAGCCCAGGCCGGGCAGCCCGAAGATTTGCTCGGTGATGACGACGCCGCCGAGCAGGTAGCCGGCCTGCAATCCCAGGACGGTGACGACCGGGATCAACGCGTTGCGCAGCGCGTGACGCAACACGACCGCCCGACGCGGCAGCCCTTTCGCCCAGGCCACTTTGACGTAGTCCTCGCCAAGCACCTCAAGCATCGACGAGCGGGTCATGCGGAGCACGACCGCCGCCAGCCCGAGCGCCAACGAGAGCACCGGTAACAGCATCTGTTGCAAGTTGAGCCAGGGATTTCGCCAGAATGGCACGAAGATCAAAGGCGGAAGCCAGTGGAACGTGAACGACGCGAAGATGATCAAAACGACCGCGAGCCAGAAGTTCGGCACCGACAGGCCGAGCAAGCCGACGACCTGGGCGACGATCTCGATCTGGGTGCCGCGGGTCGCGCTGGCGACGACGCCCAGCGCCACGCCGATGATCGCCGACAGAATAACCGACAGCAACGTCAGCTCGACGGTGATCGGCAGCCGCGACACGAGCAGCACGGTCACCGGTTGATCGCTCGAAAACGAGTAGCCGAAGTTGCCGTGCAGCATGTTCCAGACCCAGAGCCCGTACTGGACCGGCAGCGGCTGGTCGAGCCCGAACTCGTGCAGGATCGCGGCGCGTTGGGTCGCGCTCAACTGGCCCTCGGTGCCGGCGATGATGTCGACGATATTGCCCGGCAGCAGCCGGACCAGCACGAAGATCAAGAGCGACACGCCGATCAGCACGAGCAGCGTGGCCAGGAGGCGCCGCGCGAGGTATCGCATCTAGCCTTCGAGCCACGCCTTCCGCAAGAACATGCGGCGGCCGGTGAAGGACTGGGTGTAGCCATGGAGCTTGTTCGACACCGCCTCGATGTTGTACTTGGTGTACCACCAGAAGTTGGGGCAGTCGGTCAGCACGATCTCCTGGATCTGGTGATAGAGCGTCACTCTTTGCGCGTGATCGGAGATTGTCCGGGCCTGGTCGAGCATTGTGTCGAGTTTTGGATTGCTGTAGTTCCCGGCGTTGTTGACCCCTTTGGTGTGGAAGTATGGATACAGGTAGCCATCGGGATCGGGACGGAAGGTATAGGCGGTGTTGCCCATCTGGTACTTGAACGCCGAGCTGTCCTTGACGAAGGTGCCCCACTCTTCCTGGACGATGCTGGACTGAACGCCGATCTTCGCGAACGAGTCCTTCATGATCGTGGCGTTGGCGACGAAGTCGGGATACTGCGGCGAGCACTTGATGATGACGTTGATGCCGGCGCCGCCAGCGTGCCCGGCGTCGGATAACAGCTTCTTCGCCCCGTCGAGGTCGGCGGTCAGGTAGGGAAGCTGGTCCGGGGCGATTGGCCAGTCGCCGTAGCCGGCCGGAACCGGGCCCGAGGGAACCGCCGCTCCCAGCACCGCCTTCTGGATCGAATCCTTCGTGTCGATCGACATCCGGAGCGCGCGCCGGACCCGAGCGTCGGTCAGATCGGGGCTTGAAACGTTGACGCTCGTCGAATCGACCCAGGCATATGGCGCCTTGAGCACGTTGATTCCCTTGGCGTCCGCGATCTGGGCGGCGCCCTGGGCGCTGAGCCAGGCGTAATCGATCTGCCCGGATTCGAGCGCGGCCAGGCGGGTGCTCTCTTCCTGCAAGATTTTGAAGACCATGCCGTCGAGATAAGGTAAGGGCTGATTCCAGTAGCTCGCGTTCCGGGTGTAACTGATGTGATCGAGCGGCACGTACTCGACGAGCTTGAACGGCCCGGTTCCCACCGCTTTGAGCTTGACGTTCTCGGTATCCGCGAACCCCTTGGGCATGATCGCGGTGCCGCGATTCCCGGCCAGCCCGCCCAGGAGCGGCGGAAACGGGCTGCCCATGATCGTCTGCACCGTCGCCGGGTCGACGACCTTTACCTCTTTCATCGGTCCGAGCCAGCTTCGCCACGGGTTCGATCCCTTCGGGTCGAGGTAGTACTCGAAGCTGTATTTGACGTCGTCGGCGGTTAACGGCTGGCCGTTGTGGAAGGTCACGTTCGGGCGCAGGTGGAAGGTGTAGGTCATCCCGTCTTCGCTGATCTCCCACTTTTCGGCCAGCGCCGGGATGATGTTCATCTTCTCGTCGTAGGCGGCCAGGCTCTCGTAGACCGGGTCGTAGGCTTCCAGCCCGGAGAAGTTCGAGCTGGTGGGCACGAGGCTGACCGGATCGACCTCGGCGGCCGCGTTCAGCGTCCCACCGCGCCTGGGCTGGCCGGCTGCCACCGCGGCGGTCGTGGGGGCGGCGGTTGGCGCGACCGCCGGCAAGGCGGCGGCTGGCACCGCGGTCGGCTGAGCGGCCACGGTTGGAGCCGCGACGGCTTGAGAGGTTGCCGCCGGGGCGGCCGCGGGCGCCTTCGCCGCGGGTGCCGTCGTCGGCAACGGGGCGGGCTCCGGACTGCAGGCAGCCAGCGCGCCGGCGCCAATCGTCAGGCCGACGAGCATTCCCTCCCTCAGAAAGCGGTGCCGAGTCACCCGTCGCGCCAGACGTCCGTCGCTCGATCCAACGATCATCCTTCCACCTCCGTGTCATTACCCGTGGTGACACAGGATGTTATGCGCAGATGAGTTCCGCTGTCAATGATCCGGCCCGTGAGCGTGAGGGGTATGACGCGGAATCGCTGGGAGCGCGGGCGAGACGATACTGTTGGCGAAATCCCCGGTGGTGTGAAACAATCGGGCGCGCGATGCCGGCGTCTGGCACACAGAAAGGATGACATGTCGCTTCACCCCCAAGGAGTTGAGCCGATTCCCGAGGAAACCTGTCGCGTCGCCCGAGCCGCGTTCCCGCGCGGGAACCCCTACCTGCGGATGCGCGATGAAATGGGCACGCTGGTCGGTGATGCCGCGTTCGCTGACCTCTTCGCGGTGCGGGGGCAGCCGGGGTTGGCCCCCTGGCGCCTGGCGTTGGTCACGCTCTTCCAGTACGCCGAGGATTTGGCGGATCGACAGGCGGCCGACGCGGTCCGGGGGCGGATCGATTGGAAGTATGCCTTGGGGCTGGCGTTGGACGATCCCGGCTTCGATTATTCGGGGCTCAGCGAGTTCCGCACGCGTCTGCTCAGTGGTCAGGCCGAGGCGCGCCTGTTCGAGGCGCTCCTCGACCAGGCGCGGGAGCACGGCTTGCTCAAGCAGCGCGGCCGTCAGCGGACGGATTCGACCCACGTGCTGGGCGCCGTGCGGGTTCTCAATCGTCTCGACCTGGTGGCCGAGGCCCTGCGCCAGATCTGGCTCCAGCAGTACCAGGACGTCGCTGGGTGCCTGGTCTGGCGCGACGCGGCGCAGCTGCCCCCGGCGGATCGTCAGATTCGCTCGCCACACGATCCCCAGGCGCGTCTGGCGAAGAAGCGGACGACGGTGTGGACCGGCTACAAAGTGCATCTGACCGAGCAGTGCGATCCGGAGGTCCCCCATCTGATCACCCAGGTCACAACCACCCCGGCTCCCCGGCCGGATCAGGCCACGACCGCGGCGATTGACGACGACTTGGCCGCCCACGATCACTTGCCCGCCGACCACCTGGTGGACGCGGGCTATCTCGATGCCGATGTGCTGGTGAGCAGTGCCCAGGCCCACGGCGTGCAGTTGGTCGGGCCGGTCTGCCCGGATACGAGTTGGCAGGCGCGCCAGGCAGTCGGCTTTGCGGCGGCGGACTTTGCGGTGGACTGGGAGGCCCAGCAGGTCCGCTGTCCGAGCGGGAAGACGAGCGCAAGTTGGCAGCCCACGGTGGATCGGTACGGAACCGCGGTGATCGAGGTGAAGTTCGCCCGCGGGGATTGTCGGGACTGTGCCCTGCGTCCCCAGTGTACCCGGACCCAGGAGCAGCGGCGGATGCTGACGCTGCGCCCCCGCCCCCAACACGAGGCACTCCGGGCCGCCCGGGCCCGTCAGGGCACCCGCGACTTCGCCCCCCAGTATGCTGCCCGCGCGGGCATCGAGGGCACGCTCTCCCAAGGCGTGCGCGCCTTTGGCCTGCGCCAATGCCGTTACCGGGGAGAACACAAGACGCGCTTGCAGCATTTGCTCACCGCCGCCGCCCTCAACTTCGTCCGCATGGCGGCCTGGCTCATCGGTGTCAACCCGGCCCAAACCCGTCAATCCGCCTTCCGCAAACTCATGGTCCAGTCCGCCGGTGCGTAGGCCAATTCGCCAACAGAATCGTCTCGCTCGCTCGTGCCCGTACGCCCCGGGGCGGGCGAGACGCCCGCGCTCCCGGGTTGCCTGGTGCTCGATGGATCCACTCTAGCATTGCCGCCCGAGTCTCGGCTATCATTGGGAACCAGTGATCTTTCGGGCGG
Organism: Chloroflexota bacterium; assembly: GCA_050695695.1. Classification (GTDB taxonomy): domain Bacteria; phylum Chloroflexota; class UBA6077; order FW602-bin22; family CADDYW01; genus JAJPKB01. The sequence continues at coordinate 300 of JBOGTX010000707.1, read as the reverse complement.
ATCTCCCGCTCGAGACCCACGACACCAAGACATGGAGGACACGCCGCATGAGCCCCCGTCCTATCACCGTTGGCATCGCCTCTCGTGACCTGACGTCCGACTCTTCCGACGAGCGCGCCGCGATCGAGGCGGCCGGCGCCCGGCTCAAAGTCTTCCAAGCGTCCGACGACGCCAGTTTGATCGAAGGGCTCCGCGACGTCGACCTCGTCATGAACCGACGTCACGGACGCTTCGACGCGAAGATCATCGGCCAGTTGGACCGCTGCCGCGCGATCGTTCAACCCAGCACCGGCTACGACG
>JBOGTX010000706.1:0-7296 GCA_050695695.1 Chloroflexota bacterium | reverse complement strand
CAGCACGATCGCCCCGCCGTACAACGCGATTCCCACGGCACCGACGAACATCGGGCGGCCCGGAATGTTGTAGCGCCACATCGGCTCGCCCGAGATGGTGAAGCTACGAACCATCTTCAAAGTGTTGTCGGCCAGCATCTCCCAGGGGTGGCCGCCGTTGACCCCCGGCAGGAAGATGAAGACCTGTTGCATGCGCGCCGAGAACGTACCAGGATTCAGGAGGAAAAAGGCGGCCAGTGGCGCCACGACGACGATCGCGACCGCGGCCAGAGTGCCGATGCGCAGGAGGTCCTGACGGGTTGGTCGGGCTCCCCGGATCAGCAGCCAGCACCCGAATCCGATGAAAACGCCGGGGAACGCGCGCGCCCCGAGGTAGGTATAGAGGGCTCCGCCGAGCGCGAGGCCGGTGAGCGCGTACCAGATGAGCCCCTTGCGGGACCGCGCGACGAGCAGCAGGTACACGGCAAGGGCTTCGAGCAACGGCTGGGTAATCGACCGGTAGCCGTTCCGGCTGGACATCACCTGCCAGAACGACGCGCCGATCAACGCCATTGCTAGCAGGCCGACCCGAGCTCCGAACAGCCGCCGGGCGATCAGAAACGTCAACCAGACGGTCAGCAGGCCAACCAGCGCCGAGGTCAGGCGAAGGGGCAGGATATCCTGATCGCCGCCCATCACGGCCATCATGCCGGCGCTCAAATAGATGTAAAGCGGTTCCTGACCGAGGTACTGCCGAAAGAAAATCGGCCGTTCCTCGCCGCGGTACACTTCGCCCGCCATGACGCCCATCAGCGCTTCGTCGTGGTGCCAGCCCAGCGGATAACGGTCGAGCCAGAAGAATCGGAGGGCGGCGGAGACGAGGAGGATGCCGAGGATGGCCCCCCAGAGCGCGAGCTTTGCCCTGGAGCAGGCCGTCTGGTGACCGCCGAACGGAAGGCGCAACGTCAACCTCGGAGTGAGATCCAGCCCCGAATCGTCGGGGCCGCCAGGAGAGCGTCCCGCGGCATGCCCCGCGCTATGATACCACGGCCGGCCTCGGCCCCATTAGAAAGCCGGAAGCGCCCGGGGCGCTGTTGGAACGAAAATGGCGCCGGGACACGGATATCGAGGGACGGCGAAGGGCGCGCGCCCTTGACGCTGCCGACCGCCCAAACCTACAATCCGGCGAATCAGCGCTACTTGATGTGGTGTGACGCGCGTGATACTGGCTGGATTTCGTCGCGACCGACCGGCCTGGCAGCGCCGGCTGGCCCGGTTGCTGGTCACTCTCCGGTCCTGGTCGGCAATTCCTCCCCGGGTGCTTGGGCACGTCGTGGTCGTCGTGATGTGCTTGAGCGTGGCCTACGTCGGCCACCGGAGTCCAATCGGGCGAGCGATCGACAGTCGCCCCGATCAACAAGGATGGGCCCCCGCGCCCGCGCTGGTCCAGTCGGGTCCGACCGACCTGGATCTCCTCGGCTCGGTCACCGGAACCACCAATCTCGCGCAAGGCATCGGACCGAAGCGGCTTCCCGAGCCCGCGATTGGACCCGAGCCGGTCCGGACCACCACCGTCGACTCGCCAGACCGGGTTGCGCCAAGCGCGGGGGTGCGGTCGTTGGCGAATGGCGACCCCGCCGGGCCAAGCGGACGTCCCGACCTCTCCGGGCGGTCCTGGATCCGGCCGTTGATCGTCGACGCCGCGGACGTGAGCCCGGCGAGCGCGTCGATCGCCGCGCCGGCCCAGACGATTCCGTCCGCGCCAGCGGCGGCACCGTCGTCCCAGGGGGTCAAGGTATTGGCAGCCGCGGCTCCATCGCCAACGCCCGACTCCCCGGCGCCGACGACGGCGGCCCAGCCCGACGCTTCCAAAACGCTCGCGCCGGTCGTCTATTACGTCGTCGATGGTGATACTCTATCGTCGATCGCCCAACAGTTCGGGGTATCGGTTTCGAGCATCGCGGCCGCCAGCGGCTTGCAGGGCAGCGAAGATTCGCTGACCGTCCATCAGAAGCTGGTCATTCCGCCGGTCCCCGGGGTCGTTCACGTCGTTCAGAATGGTGAGACTTTGCAGGGAATCGCCGCGCGCTACTCGGCCGACTTCGACCAGATCGCGCTCGCCAACGGCCTGAAGGATCCGTTCACGATCCAGGTTGGCCAGACGCTGATCATCCCGGATGGTAAAATTCCCAGTGCCCTGCCCGCGCCGACGGTGGCAGCGGCGCCGCCCGCCCCGCGACCGCCATCCCCAACCCCCCCCGCCGCCCACGCCAGGTATACCGTCAGCCAGGGCGATAGCCTTTCGAGCATCGCCAGCGCGTTTGGCGTCGATCTGCGGACGATCGTCAACGCGAATGGCTTGAGCGTTCCCTACGTGCTGCACCCCGGTCAGGAGATCGTCATTCCAGGCGTGACGCATCCGGTCTTCCGACCGGCAACGGCGGAGGTGCGAACGTCGACGGCGGCAAAAGCCGCCGCGACCTACACCGTCCAAGTGGGAGACAGCCTTTCGCGGATCGCCGTGACGTTCGGGGTGAGTCCCTCGGTCATCGTGGGCGCGAACGATCTGGCAAACCCGAACGCGCTCCGCGCCGGCGAACAGCTGGTAATCCCCGGGGCGAAGCGGCCGCCCGCCCAGGTTGCCGCGACGGCGACGCCGGTGCCGGCCACCGCCACGCCGGTCCCCCCGACCGCGACGACGGTGCCGCCAACGGCGGTCGCCCCGGCGCCGGTTCCGCTGCTTCCGGCGGCGCCGAGCCCATCGCCACACCATTCGGCCGGCGCCGGTTGGCAGATCGTCGCCGGCGCGTCGAAGTTTCTGGGCGCGGCGTACGTCTGGGGTGGAACGACGCCGAAGGGCTTCGATTGTTCTGGCCTGGTCTGGTACGTCTACCGCGTGGCCGGCATCCCGGTGCCGCGCGACATGTGGGGACAGCTTCAGAGTGGCACGCGCGTCGCGCGGAGCGATCTCCAGCCGGGCGATATCGTCTTCTTCGTCGACACCTACCAGGCTGGTCTCTCCCACGACGGCATCTACATTGGCGGCGGTCGGTTCATCAACGCGGAGAATCCGAACGCCGGGGTCGCGGTGGCGAGCCTTGCGAACCCGTACTGGAACAGCCGGTACTATGGGGCGGCCCGGCCCTGGTAATGGCCGTCGGCGCGTGTCTCGAATGTGATACCATGGCCCCGGCGGTCATTCAGTAAATCCCTTGGCGGGTGACAGATGTGTGACGGAGTGAAGGAAGAGATCGTCTGGACGATCCGGGTGCGCGCGACCGGCCAGGCATTCGTTAATTCGGATGGCTACAGCTTTGTCTTCGACGATGAAGCCAGCGCCGCGGCCTTTCTCGCCAGTCGCGGTGACGACGACGCATTGGAGATCGTGGCGCTGGTCGCGCCACGAATCTGATCACCACATCCCGCGCCGACCAGCCGATCACACCCTCTCCAGGCCGACGTAGTTCTCCGCCAGGCTCGTCGCGGCGGCGGTCGAGCCACAGACGTAGCGGAGCTGCGAAAGGTGGAGGCGGTGCTCGAAGGGGCCATCGTCCTCGAAGCGGTGCAGCATCGAGGTCATCCACCAGGAGAAGTGCTCGACTCGCCAGACCCGGCGCAGGCAGGTCTCGGAGTAGCCATCCAGCAGGTCCTCGCGGCCTGATCGGTACCATTCGACCAGACCGGCGGCGAGAACCTTCGCGTCGGCCACCGCGAGGTTCAGCCCCTTCGCCCCGGTCGGCGGCACGATGTGCGCGGCATCCCCCACCAGGAAAAGCCTCCCGTGGCGCATCGGCTCGACGATGAAGCTGCGCATCGGGGTGATGCCCCTGTCGACGATCGGCCCCTCGGCCAGCGTCCAGCCGTCGAGCGCGAAGCGCTGGTGTAGCTCGTCCCAGATGCGCGCGTCCGGCCAGTTCTCGATCGCGTCCCCGGGTCGGCACTGGAGGTACAGCCGGCTGAGCCTGGGTGAGCGGAGACTGTGCAGCGCGAAGCCGCGCTCGTGGTAGGCGTAGATCAGCTCTTCGGTCGACGGCGCCACCGTCGCGAGGATACCCAGCCAGGCAAACGGGTACTCTTTCTGGAAGACGTCGAGGGCGCCGGCCGGGATCGCGTCGCGACACACCCCGTGGGAGCCATCGCACCCGGCCACCACGTCGCACGCGAGCTCGTGGATCTCGCCGCCCTGGCGGTAGCGCACGATCGGCCGCGGCGACCGCGCGTCCTGAACGTCAACCGCGCCGGCCTCGAAGAGAATCTGCCCATCGCCCGCGAGCCGGGCCTGGATCAGGTCCTTGACAACTTCCTGTTGGCCATAGACGGTAATCGCCCGGCCGCCGGTCAGGTCGCTCAAGGGGATCCGGTGGCGCTGCCCTTCGAAACGCAGCTCGATTCCCCGGTGCACCAGCCCCTCGCGCCGCAGTCGGTCGCCGACTCCGGTCGCCTGGAGCAGGTCGACCGTGCCCTGCTCGAGCACGCCGGCCCGGATCCGTCGCTCGACGTATTCGCGGTCGCGCGCTTCGAGGACGACCGAATCGATCCCCTCGCGCGCCAACAGGTGCGCGAGCACGAGCCCGGCCGGTCCGGCGCCGACGACCGCGACCTGGGTCCGCATCGCACCTCCAGAGTGGGGCTCTGCCGTGGGCAATCCTAGATTCGACGGCTCAGGATGTCAACGTGACGCGCGGCGCTATACCTTGACAGCCCTCGGCCCGCCTTGTTAGCCTCACGACAATTCGTATCGGGGAGCGACCATGGAACACCAGCCATTGCCGGATCGGCAGCTCGACGACGCGACGGTCGAGGGTTACCGCGCGATCTACGCCGATCTGATCGGATTCGTTCCGCCGCGCATCGTCGCGCGCACCGATCTCCTCGCCCGGCTCGATCCCGAGCTGTTGGCGCTGGAAGAGGGAGCCCGGCGTCGGGCGATGTATCCCAACTGTTTCGACGTGAAGACCGCCCAGCTCATGCTCTTCGGCATGCTGCTGATGACCCTGGCCGACGCCACCCGCCTGCACGCCATCGCGGCCCGGCGGGCTGGCGCCACCTGGGAAGAGCTGAGCGCGGTCGTCAGCCTGGCGTTCCTCTTCCGTGGCCTGCCCGCCGCGAACCTGGGCGCCCAGATCATCCAGGAGATCGTCGACAACGAGGCGAAGGAGAGGTGAACGGTCGATGGACGATGCTCCCGAGCCCATGCACGATCTCGCCCACCTTGGGCACGTCGAGCTACTGACGCCGAAGCCGGAGGAGAGCCTCGCCTTCTTCAAGGACGTCCTGGGCATGGCCGAGACCGATCGGGCGGGTCAGTCGGTGTTCCTGCGCGGCTGGGGCGACTACGAGCGTCACACCCTCAAGCTGACCGAGAGCCCGCGCGCCGGCCTGGCCCATACGGCCTGGCGGGCGACGAGTCGATCGGCTCTCGCTCGTCGGGCCACCGCCCTCGAAGCCTCCGGCTTTGGTCTCGGCTGGATCGACGGCGACCTCGGGCACGGCCCGGCCTACCGATTCGCCGATCCCGATGGCCATGCCATGGAGGTCTACTACGAAGCCGAGCGCTACCGGGCGCCGGACGATCAGCGCTCGCGGCTGAAGAACCAGCCCCAGCGATACGCGAGCGTCGGCGTCGGGGTCCGCCGGCTCGACCACGTCAACCTGCTCTGCCAGGACGTGACGGCGAATCGACTCTTCATGCAGGAGAGGCTTGGCTTTCGCCTGCGCGAGCACGTCGTTTTGGACGATGGCCGCGAAGCCGGCGCCTGGATCAGCGTCACACCGCTCGTCCACGACATCGCCTACACCCTCGACGCCACCCCGGCGCGCGGCCGTCTCCACCACGTCGCCTACTGGGTGGACAACCGCGAGGACGTGCTGCGCGCCGCCGACGTCTTTCTCGAGAACGACGCTTTTATCGAGACCGGACCGTCCAAGCACGCCATCACCCAGGCGTTCTTCCTGTACGGCTACGAGCCCGGCGGAAATCGGGTCGAGATCTTCACCGGAGGCTATCTCATTTTCGCCCCGGACTGGGAGCCGATCGTCTGGACCCAGGCCGAGCGGGCGCGCGGCCAGGCCTGGGGCCTGCGCCTGCCGCCGAGCTTCCACTCCTACGGCACGCCGATCGTCGAGGTCGCCGAGGGCGACGTTCGCCAGGTACCGGTGTTCGATCCAGGTTAGGGGCCGCCGACCTTCACCTTCACCACGATCCGGCGGCTCGCCCGCGACACGCCATCCGGTGCCTGGAGCGGCGCGTGGGCGTCGGTGGGGTAGAGCACGGCGGCCAGCCCGCGGCGCATCACCAGGCGCGAGCCGACCGCCGGCATCTTGTAAAGGATCAGGTCGCGCCCGGCATCGTAGGCGAGGGTCGTCTCGAGCCCGTCCAGCGCCATCACTTCGAGGGCCTCGTCGCCGTCGATCACCGCCTGAATGTCGGCGTAGACCCGGTGCGACTCCGCCTGCTGCTCCGCGCGCGGCCTGGTGCGCGAGTGTTGGAGCTGGGCGTAGGCTTGCTCGCCGTCCGGACCGAGTAAGTTGATCCGCACCGGCTTACCCTCGGGCACCTCCCTGATCTGTCCAGCCGCCGGATGGCTGCCGTCGAGCACTGACTTCAGAAACGCGAAGCCCGCGGCGAAGCCAGGGTGCGCCTGAATCTGCTACGCGCAATCGTCGATCTTACCGTAAATCGCCATCTCGTACTCCCCGGGAAAGCTCGTCGGCGACGCCGAACCGCCCGGCCCGGTCGCCAACCGCGCGGATACTTTAGCAGATCTCTACGCCGACAGCGCCATGGCGGTCTGGACCAGGCCCTCCGAGGTGTCCGACCAGGCTTTGGTGAGGGTGGCCGGAGTCATGGTGCGGTTCGCGCCGGCCTGGCCCGAGAACGCCGGATCGTCGTACGCCAGATTTCCGTTCTGGTCGAAGCCAAGCGCGACGATGAAATGATCGCTGTTGAACGTGCTCTGGGTGTGGCCCGGAAGGTCCCAGTAGCGCACCAGCAGGAGCACCGGATGGCCCTGGCTGAGCTCGCGCTTCAAGTCGTCGATCGACCATTTCCGGTAGCCATTGCCTTGTGCCGGGTAAAGCCCGCTCGCCGTCGCGCCTTTCGCTTTCGCGGCGTAGGCGAGTGCTTCCCAGGTCGTGCCGCTGTTGGGATCGCTGGTGCCCATCTGGGCGTTCGCGAGCCGGCGCAGCGAGAGCTGGTCCGCGCTGATCTTGAGTGCTCCCAGCGCCATGGACAGCGAGGTTGGCCCGCAGTCCGTTTCCGCGTAAATGCTGCCGTCGAACTGGCTGTGGTAGGGGGCGGCGAGAATGACCGGCGCC
>JBOGTX010000705.1:0-5421 GCA_050695695.1 Chloroflexota bacterium | reverse complement strand
GCTGCCCGGACGATCGCCGCCTTCATCGCGAGCCTCGACGCGGCGCTCCGCCCGCCGGCCGACCTGGCGCGTTGGGCAGATTTCGTCGCCTGGGCGCGCGGGGTTCGCGACCGCTTCGTCGGAACCGTCGATCGCTGGACCGGCGAGGAGGGAGAGAACGCGGTCGCGGTCGATGCCGCGCTCGGGCGTCTTGGCGACGCGGACCGGATCGATTCGACCTCCGGTCCGAGTGCCACCGAGTTCATCGCCACGCTGGACGCTGCCCTGTATTCTGACCGACGCCCCACCGGTCGCCCGGGTCGGGGAATCCTGATCGAGCCGATCGCGGCGGTGGCCGGTCTGGCGTTCGACCGAGTGTACGTGCTTGGCTTGCGCGAAGGTGTATTCCCACCCCCACCCGCCGTCGACCCATTTTTCCCGGTCGAGGCGGACGATCCGCTTGGCCGCCGGGCGCGCCAGCACGCCGAGGAACGACGAGATTTCCTCATGGCGCTGGCCACGGCAGACCACGGAAAGCTGACTTTGTGCGTGCCCGATTCCGACGGTGCCCGCGCCGCCTTTCCGTCACGCTGGCTCCTCGATCTAGCGAGCGCCCGGGCCAGAGCGGATCTCGATGCGACGCGATTCGCCGCGCTCGACCCGTCCCTCCACCCGTGGCTCCGGGTGGTCTATTCGGCGCGACACGGCGTGGCGCGCGACCTTCCGCCCGCCGACCTCGAAGATCGGCGGCTTCGGCAAGCGGTTTCCTGGGTGGAGCAACGTCGGGCTCTCGATCAATGCCCGATGGCACGCCGGGAGGATCTTCCGCTGGGACGAGCGCTCCGGCTCGCCGACGCGCGGCGCTCCGCTCGCTTGACGCCCTGGGACGGCAACCTGTCGTCACTTGCCGGAGGGTCGCGGCGACTGTCGAGCATCTTCGATAACCGGCGGGCGTTGTCAGCTTCGGCGGTCCAGACCTGGGCGACCTGCGGCTTTCGCTATTTCCTCGAGCGCGTGATCGGGGTCGAGCCGACCGAGCGCCCGGCGGAGAGCTGGACGATCGATTCGCTCGACCGTGGCGCGTTGATCCACCGGGTGCTGAATGAGTTCTTGACGCGCCTCCGGGAGCGCGGCCGGCCTCGTCCCTACGAGGATTACACGTCGGCCGACGCGGCGCTGATCGAGCAGCTCGCGCGCGAACAGTTCACCGAGATCGAGGCGCGCGGCGCGGCCGGCCACGATCTCGCCTGGGAGATCACCCGGAGCGCTCTGGTGTCCGACCTTCGGGCGTTTCTCGCTGCCGATCAGGAATGGCGCCGACAACAGGGGCTCAACCCCGCCTACCTGGAGCAGGAGTTCGGTGCCTCATCTGAGTCCAGCTGGCCAGCTCTTGGCGTGTCGGTGCCGGTGGATGCGGCGACCCGAACGATCCGCTTCCGCGGAAAGATCGATCGGATCGACTGTGATCCGACGGGTGAGAACGCCTACCTGTTCGACTACAAGACCGGCTCGGCCGCCAGCCCCCGGATGCTCGAGGAGGATCCGGTCGCGGCGGGCCGGCAGGTCCAGCTCGCGCTGTACAAGCGGGCGGCTCGGAACAACCTTCCCCGGTTGGCCAGCGTCGGCGGCGCGCTCTGGTTCGTGACCGCCAAAGGAGAGTTCAAACGAAGCGCGCTCCCGGACGATCTGGCGCGCGTCGATCGGCGACTCGACGAGGTGATCGGGTTGATCGCTCGGGGCATCGCAAGCGGCGCGTTTCCGCAGGTGCCGGGCAAGGGCGACGTCTCCAACGGGTTCGACCACTGTCGGTTTTGTGACTTCGAGCGAATCTGCCCGGCCCGACGCGACCAGATCTGGTCGCGAAAACAAGATGATCCCCTGGCGGCCACGCACCGCACGTTGGCGATGACGCCGGCATCGAGCGACGCGTCGTGATGACCGACGTCCACCAGACCACGCTTCCGATCGATCATCCGGACCGCCAACGCCTCGAGAGCGATCTCGATCGCACCTTCTTCGTCGAGGCCGGCGCGGGCACCGGTAAGACGACCACCCTGGTTGCCCGGATCGTCGCGCTGGTCAGAACCGGGAAGGTTGACCCGGACCATCTCGCCGCGATTACTTTCACCGAGGCGGCGGCGACCGAGCTGCGCGACCGGGTGCGGCGGGGGCTGGAGAACGCGTCGCGGGACCCTTCGCTTGCCGCCGACGCGCGGACTCGCTGTCGCGACGCGGCGGGCCAGGTCGACCTGGCCACGATCCAGACGATTCACGCATTTGCCGGTACCCTCCTGCGTACCTTTTCGATCGAAGCCGGCCTACCTCCGGCCTTCGCGGTCTGGGATGACGTTGAGCTCGATCTGGCCTTCGAGGAACGCTTTCGAGCCTGGCTGTACGACGAAGTCCCGGATGAGCGCCCGGACAACCTCCGCCGACGAAATGACGTCCGACGCGCCTTGCTGCTCGGAATGACCTACGGCCAGTTGCGCGCGCTGGCCGCCGGCCTTCAAGAACACGTCGATCTCCTGAGCATGTCGGAGGGCTGGCGCCGGCCGGAGCCGCCGGGGGCGTTGGCGTTGGCCCGTCGGTGGGGAGAGGAAGCGCTTGGGGCGCGCGCGTACCTGGAGCTAGCGCGCGACGGCGAGGCGGATCCTCTCGCTCATGAGGTCAAGCGCATCCAATTCGCCGCCAGCCGGATGGCCAGCGCACGCACCGAGGATGAAGCAATTGCCGCGTTGCAGGGGTACGGTCGGCCCAGCCTCACCGCCGGCAAGCTGGCGGACTGGCGGAGCCTGCCCGATGGCACCAATCCAGTACGGGTGATTCGAGAAGCTTTCAAGTCTTCTCGAGACGAGATCGAAGCGGCCCTGGCGGCCCATCGCGCGGCGGCGCTCGGCGCGCTGCTGCTACACCTGCGCGACTTCACCCTCGATTTCGCGCGCTGGCGTCGCCAGCAGGGCGCGGCGTCTTTTCACGACCTGCTGATCTGGGCGCGTGACCTGCTGCGCGATCATCCGGAGGTTCGCGCCCAGGCACGAGAGCGGTTTCAGCGCATCTTCGTCGACGAGTTTCAGGATACCGATCCGCTTCAGGCCGAGATCGTCTGGTGCCTGGGCGCCGAACCGGGGGCGCCGTCCGGCCGCGACCAGCTGGCTAACCCGTTGGTGCCCGGCAAGATCTTCGTCGTCGGCGATCCAAAGCAGTCGATCTACCGATTCCGTGGCGCCGACATCGCCCTCTACTCGCGAATCTACGAGCAGGCTGACGTGAGCTCAAAAGTAAGGTTGACTCAGAACTTCCGCTCGGTCGCGCCGGTGCTGGACTGGGTCAACCACCACTTCCGGTGCGACATGCGGGAACGAGCCGGAGTTCAGGCGACGTACGTCGATCTGCACCCGGCGTCCACCGCGGCGGATCTGTCCGATTCCACCCGCGGCGTCTACGTGGTCGGCGGCAAAGTGGACGGAAGCGCCGAGCGAGTCTGGTTGGAAGAGGCCGAGCACGTGGCAGCGATCGCGCAGCGAGCCGTGTCGACCGGGTGGATCGTTCGCGACCCGGCTGACGGCCAGCTTCGGCCAGCCCACTACCGGGACGTCTGCCTGCTGATGCCCGGCCGGACGAACGTCCGTCGCCTGGAAGACGCGTTCGCGGCGCGCGGCGTGCCCTACCGGATCGAGAGTGGCTCGCTGGTGCTGGCAACCCAGGAGGTTCGCGACCTTCTCTCCTGTCTGCGCGCGATCGACGATCCTTCGGATCAGGTAGCGCTGGTGGCCGCGCTCCGCTCCCCGGCCTACGCCTGCTCGGACGTCGACCTGCTGAGCTGGATCGAGGCGGGTGGCCGGCTCGATTACGAGCGGCCGCGCGACGGACTTGGCGGACCGGTCGCCGAGGCTTTCGACTCCTTGCGCCGGTTCCACGCCGACCGCGCTGGTCGCTCGCCCGCCACGACGATCGAGGCATTCGTCCGCGAGCGCATGCTGGCGGTCCAGGTGTTTGGCCAGCTTCGCCCCCGCGAGGCATGGCGGCGGATCCGTTACGTGGTGGCACAGGCTCGGAGGTTCGCGGCGGACGGTCGCCCGTCGCTTCGCGGGCTGGTCGACTGGCTGGAAGGCTTGCAGCGCGTCGGTATTCGGGGACCCGAGAGCCCGGCGCCGGAATCCGACGAAGACGCGGTCAGGGTGCTGACGATTCACGGCGCGAAGGGTCTCGAATTTCCGATCGTGATCCTGACCGGCCTCGGGTCGCAAAGGAAGCCGCCGCCGGCGAGTGTGCGAATTCTCCCCGATCGCTCGACTGGCGCGATCGATGTCCAATGTGGCGTGTTTCAGACGCCCGGCTTCGAAGCGGCCAACGAGGCCGAGAAGACCATGGACGAAGCCGAGCACGTCCGCCTGCTCTACGTGGCGGCGACCCGCGCTCGCGATCACCTCGTTCTGTCGCTGTTTCACGCGAAGGGTGGATGCGAAGCCGCGCGTATCGTCGAGGTGCTCGGCGGTTACGACCCGAGCAGGTACCAGGTGATCGAGACCTTTCCGTCGCTGGCAACGAACGGTGTCGATCGTCCGATCGAGCAGGCCGGAGCCGGACTGGCCGAATGGGAAACGTCTGACGACGCCCCGGCGCCGGCCACGGTGATTGACCGAGCCGACGAACCCTTGGCTCTGCCGGATCTTTCGCCCGAGGAGCACGCGCGCGACGAAGGTGAGTGGCTGCGTCGCCGGCAACAGTTGGTTGATGACCTCACGAACCTATCGATGGTCGCGGCATCGTCTCTATCGCGGCTGGGCGCGGCGCCCTCCGATCGCCCACGGCTGACCGCCGGGGAAGTAGAACCGGAAACTGTCGATTCTGCCGCATCTGACGACGGCGTGGACGATACCGAATTTCTCGCCGACGAGGTCGGTCCGCCTTCCGAAGCCGACGAGCCCACGGCGCTGGGCCGCGCGGTGCACCAGGTGCTGGAACGGATGGCGTCGACCGAGAGCTCGGCATTCGACGGCCTGGTCAAGCGGGCGGCGATCTGGCACCGGATCCCCGGTGAGCTCGACGAGGTCAAGCGGTTGGCCCTGGCCGCCGCGGCGAGTCCAGCGGTCCGCGAGGCATGGGAAAGCGCCCGGTGCTGGCGCGAAGTCCCGGCTGGCGCCGAGGTGGCTGGAAAGCTCTTGCTCGGCCGAATCGATCTCCTGTGGGAAAAGACCGATGGCTCGCTCGGGATCGTCGACTACAAGACCGACCGAGTCGATCGTCATGCGGTGGCCGCGCGGGCGGCCGAGTACCGCGCCCAGGGCGGTGCCTACGCGTTGGCGATCGAGCGCGCGACCGGCCAGCGCGTCTCCTCGGTCGCTTTCGTGTTCGCGGCGCTCGACGGCCATACCGAAGTCTACCGCGACGTTCCGGCGCTGATCGAGGAGGCGCGAAGCCGAATCAGGTAAGGAACCATAG
>JBOGTX010000704.1:0-5064 GCA_050695695.1 Chloroflexota bacterium | reverse complement strand
TCTCCCCGGCGCGGAGAGAGCGGGACAGGGTGAGAGGGGTCTCCTCGACCTGGCAGGCAAAGTCCGGGATGGCTCAGGTGAGGCCGCTCCCCTGGTCGTCCTTCACCCGGGAGCCGGCGGGCGGCACAAGCGGTGGCCAGCCGCGCGCTTCGCGGCGCTGGCCGACCGCTTCGCCGAGCTTGGCTTCGCCATCGCTATCACTCAGGGGCCCGCTGACGACGACGCGGTCGAGGCGGTACGGTCCCAGACTCGGCTGGCGTGTCCGGATCTCCTGGCCGGCCTATCGCTCGACCAATTGGCGAAGGCGCTGGCGGGAGCGTCGCTCTTCGTCGGCAATGACTCCGGGATCACCCACCTCGCGGCGCTCCTCGAGGTGCCGACGGTCGCGATCTTCGGGCCATTCGACCCCGCCTACTGGGCGCCGATTGGCCCGCGCGTCCAGGTCATCGACGCCGGCCAGGCGTGCCCGCACCGCTCCGACCCGCGCGAGGGCTGCCGGGCGTGCTCGGGACTGCTGGATCTCGGATTGGAATCGATTTGGGATGCGATCGAGCGCGTGCTCTCTACGTGAGCGCGCGGCAGGCCGTGGTGATCGCCCGCGAGCGACTCGCGATGCTCAGCATCCAAACGCCCATGCCACCATCAGCGGGAACTCTTCCATCCAGAACGCGTCGCCGTGCGACCCGACCCGCTCGGTCATGACAACGTCCGCACCCGCGTCGCGCAGCGCGACGGCCCAGCGTGTGGCGTTCTCGAGAAAGAACGGCTCCCGCGTGCCGGCGACGAGGTACACGCGCGGAAGCGGGCTTGGCATCACGGCAGGCGGTCGGTAGCCCCCGCCCGGCGAGGCGGAGAAGACCGCGCCGTAGATGTCCGGATGGCGAAACCCAATGGCGAGCGCGAGTTCTCCCCCAACGGATGCACCCCACACCGCGGTGCGCTCGGCGGGCAGCGCGACTCCGAAACGCGACCGCACCCATTGGCGGACGTCTTCGACGAAGAACTTCTCGTGTGCCGCGAAACGTTCCGCATCAAACACCGGCGAGTACTCCTGGAGCCGCGCGTCGTCATCGGCAAGCCCGTGGACACCGACGATCATCGTGGACGGTGCGTTGGCGGCCTCGAGGATCTCGCCCAACCGCGAGATATGCCACCCACCGTCACCGGCGAAGACGATGGACTCGGAGGGGGCCGGCGGGACGTACGCCGTGACCTGGCGGCCACCGTCGTAGTTGAACGTCTCGGTGACGAACTGTCCAACTGTGGGCGACATTGGCGTGGGCTCCTTGTTGCTAACTAGCTCAATCGGCAGGTCCTCGGGCCGGGGCGGCGCTTTGAGCGGACGAGGCATGCGAGACTCCTCTCGGCTACCGTGCTGCCTGCAGTCTACCTCATCAGCGAGCTTTTGAGATAGCTACTTATCCCTTGATTGCCCCGGCCACTGCCTCGATGAAGTAGCGCTGGAGCAGGAAGAAGACGAGCATGATCGGCAGGATCGACATCACCGCGCCGGCGCAGACGTAGGTCCAGCCGGTCGAGTTCGCCCCGACGAACGCGTACATCCCCACCGCCAGCGTGCGCAGCGAGGCGTTGCCCAGGGTGAAGACCAGCGGGATCCAGAAGCTGTTCCAGTTCGCCATGAACTGGAACAGCGCCACCGTGGCAACCATCGGCCGCGCCATCGGCAGCATGATCTGCCAGTAGGTCCGCGGGAAGCTCGCCCCGTCGACCCGTGCCGCCTCCTCGATCTCCTTGCCGATCGTCAGGAAGTACCCGACGAACAGCAGCGCGTTGAAGATCAAGGCGCCCGCCGCCTGGACGAGGATGATCGACCAGAGGGTGTTGAGCAGCCCCAGCCCCTGGACGAGGTTGAAGGTCGGGATGATCGTGTACCCGCCCGGCAGGAACATCAGCGCGACCATGCCCCCCAGGATCAGCTTCTTCCCGGGCACGCTCGTCCGCGCCAGGACGTAGCCAGCCATCGAGCTCACCAAAATGACCAGCGCGGTCACGCTGATCGCCACGATGACGGTGTTGACGAAGTACGCGCTGAAATGGCCGGTTTCCCAGGCATAGACGTAGTTTCCCCAGCGCAGGAGCGCCGGGCGCAGGCTCAGCCCAGACTCGAAGAACTCGCCCGGACTCTTGAACGAGCTTGCCAGCACCCAGAGAAACGGGTACATGTAGATGAAGCCAAAGCCGATCAGCGCGGCGTGGATCAGCCAGGGCCCCACCCGCCGAGCCGAGGTGGCCGAGGCGCGCCAGGTTAGACTCGTCGCCATCGCGGGCTCCTCTCGTGAATCATGACTTGAGCTCGGCGCGACGTCGGCGCATCAGTGCGACCGCCAGAACCTGGAGACCGGTCAGCCCCATGACCAGCACCCCCATGAAGAAGGCCGCGGCCGACGCGTAGCCCACGTTCGCCTGGGCCTGCACCGCGGCCGGGGTGAAGGCGAAGTGGTAGATATAGGTCGAGACGACCTCGCTCGCGTAGTATGGACCGCCCCCGGTCATCACCAGGACCAGGTCGAACACCTGGAGACTGCCCAGGATCGCCAGAAACAGGATCACCGCCCCGATTTCGCGTAGCATCGGCACGGTCACGTCCCAGAAGCGCTGCCAGGCATTGGCGCCATCGACCGCGGCGGCCTCGTAGAGATCCTTCGGGATCGACTGAAGACCGGCCAGGAAATAGACAAGGTTGTAGCCCAGGGTCTGCCAGATGCCGACGACGATGATCGTCGGCAGGGCAAAGGTCGGGCTTCCCAGCCAGTCGATCGGCTGATGGACGATCCCCAGGCGCATCAGCTCGGCGTTGAGCGGCTGCCCCAGGCTGGTCAGCAAGAGACTGACGACGATGCCGACCAGGGCGGCCGAGGTAACGACCGGCGAGAAGTAGATCGCCCGGTAGACCGTGGCGCCGCGCAATCGGGGGTTGTTCAACACCAGCGCCAGGACGAGCGCCAGGAAGAGCTGAATTGGGACGAGCGCGCCCGCGTACTCGAAAGTATGCTTGAATGCGTTCCAGAACAGCGGATCGTGCGCCACTCGAACGAAATTGTCCAGTCCCACGTACTGGGTGGGGTGACCAATCCCATCCCAGTTGTACATGGTGATCCCGACCGAGGCGACGAGCGGATAAACCACGAACGGCAGAACCAGCGCGAGCATAGGTATCAGAAACAGGTACGACCAGCCGTGCTGGCGCGCGAATCGCCGAAGCGACGACTCGCGCGCCAGGCGATTTGCCCGGCTAGATTCGGTCCAGGGTACGGTTTGGGCCACGGCCTCGTCCTCTCGCTACTTCGCGCCCTTCTGGACGTAATTCTCGGTCAGGTTCCAGTCTGGTACCTTCCACCAGGAAGCGTCCACGTTGACGCCGCGCGACTGGGCGTCCTTGATCGCCGCGGCCAGGGCGGCGTTCTCGCGGTTCTGCAGGTCGAGCAGCGCGCCCTTCGGGTCATTGATCTGGCCGGTGTAGATGCCTTCCAGGATTCCCTGGATGTCGGGCAAGGTCTGCTGCGGCTTGACCTGGTCCATCGCGGGATGGAGCAGCCCGGGCGAGGGCGCCATGCGCACGCCGTCGAGCGCGACCTGCATGTACTGACGATACGGCTCGGTCGTGGCGTACTCGACCTTGTTGGCGTCCGGGAAGATTCGGAGGCCCTGTCCGGCCTTGACCCACCGAATCGCCGCGTCCTCCGAGTTCAGCCAGCTGAACCATTCCCATGCCTCGTCGGGGTGCCTGGTCTGGCTCGAAGCGCCAAAACCGACGCCGCCCGGCGAGGTGTAGAAGTAGCTGGCCGGCTTCGCGCCCAGGTAGGGCAGACTGACCACGCTGTAATCGGTGAAGTCGGGGTTCGTCGTGGTCCAGCCGCTCTGGTTCCAGACGCCGCCAATCAGCATGGCGAACTTGCCGGTCGCGAAGTACACCCGCGACGTCTCATCGTCGATCGAAAGGGCCTGGGGAATGATCGAGCCATCCTGTTTCATCCCCATAAAGAAGTCGATCCAGTCGAGGAACACCGGATTCGACGACCAGGTGTAGCTTCCGGTGCGCAGATCGAGCCCGCCCTGGGCATCCGGAACGCCGCTCGTCTGGCACATCATCAACTGCCAGGGCAGAACCGTCTTCTGTTTGTCGCCGAATCCCCAGCCGAAGGCGTTGCCTGCCCCGGCTCGGGTGATCGCCTGGGCGGCGACACGAACCTCCGGCCAGCTCTGGGGGATCTTCGCCTTGTCGTTCGCGTCGACCAGGCCCGCCTGCTTGAACAGCGCGTTGTTGACGTACAGCTGGAGCCAGGGGGCCGGGCCATCGTAGGGCGCGGTGTAGATCTTCCCCTGGAAGACGTTCGAGCCCTCGGCAAACGACTCGGCGGGAAAGGTGGCCTGCCATTTGGCGGTGGCCCATTGATTCAGGGGCTTCAGCCAGTTCTGGTCGACCTGCTCCACCAGCTGTGGGGTGCTGGGAATCAGGAGCACGTCGGGTGACGTCCCGGCCTTCATCGCCAGTTGGAGCAGATTCGGATACTGGTCGACCACCTGGGTGGTCTTCTGGACGGTGACGTTCGGATACTTCTGGTGGAACAGTTTGATCTCGGTGTCGATCGTCGGTCCCTGGGTCACCCACCAGTCCCAGTGGCTGAGCGTCACCGGCGCGCGGCTGGCGCCGCTGGTCGTGCCGGCGACTCCAGTCGCGGGCGTCTGGCTCGGGGAAACCGATGGCGCGCAGGCGGCGACCGCCGCGACCGCTGCCGTCAACAGTCCGGTTCGAAGCATCGCGCGGCGAGAAATTCTAGACACGGGAGTATACCTCGACGACAGGTTGTGTGCTGATCATGACATCAGCCCGGCCTGCCATCATAGAAGGCTTCCATATTTATGTCAACAAGAGAGCGAACGGCGGAGGAACGTTCGGACCGGGAAGGATGATTGGATCGCGAAGGGCGTCTGGACCACGAAAAGCGCGAAACGACACGAAAAAGCGCGAAGGAGCAATCGGGCATCCGTCACCCGCGATTCGCGGGTTTCGTGGACCAAGGATCTCCGGGCGCTCGAGTAAAT
>JBOGTX010000703.1:0-3604 GCA_050695695.1 Chloroflexota bacterium | reverse complement strand
ACCGGGCTCCTCTCGAGGTGTCGCTCCGCGACCAGACGGGGACCGATGAGTTCGGCGGGTACGAAGGCGTCCAGGATGTCGGCCCGCTCGATGGCCCCGGAGCGATCCAGGGTGTCGGCGATCAGCTCCACGATGACCGTCCACGTCTCGTCAGCGCGCCTCACCGGGGAGGCGGCGATGTCCCTACGCCGGAGCATCGGTCGCCTTGCGCTTGGCTCGCCCGCCGGCCGCCCCGACGAGGTCGGCGATGGTGAGGAGATTGGGGTCCAGGACAGTCTCGGAGCGCTGCTTCATGGCGTCGGTCACGACCTTGCGGACTTGACGGCCATCGAGCCCCAAGAGCGAGGTCGCAACATCGGCGAGCTCCCGGGCCTTTCCGAGCTGGGCGAGCTTGGGGTACTTGACCCCGAAACCTGCCAGGGTCGTCCGGAGGATGGTGACGATGGCGTCGCGATCCGGTAGCGGGACGAAGATGGCGTCGTCCGCCCGCGACTTGAAGGCTTCGTCCAGGTCGTCGGTGAAGTTCGAGGTGGCGACGGTGATGATGTGGGGGTGCTCGGCGGTGTTCAGGTCGAGGGCCGTCAGCACGGCGTCGGTCGCCCGGTGGACGTCGACCGGGTTGGCCGATAGCGAAGCGGTGCTGCGGGCTACGCACATCGCCTCCACCTCGTCGAGCAGGACCACGGTCGGCTTGCCGTCGTCGGCCAACGCCGGGACGTGGTCGCAGAGCAGTTGCATGACCAACTGCTGGCTTTGTCCATGCTCGGCCGACATGAGGCCGTGCGGGTTTACCTCGATGAGCCGCACCTTCCCTCCGGGAACGACGGGGCCGAGCTCGTCGGCGAGCCCGCGTGCGAGGGTGGTTTTCCCGGTGCCGGGCGGGCCGTAGAGCAGGGCAAGCCCGTGAAGCGCGGTGGTCGTGAACGGAAGCTCAGGGCGAAGCCGCAGGCCGAGCAGCGCCGTGCGAAACAGGCGGTCCTTCACCTCGCGGGCCGTGATAATCGAGGCCCACAGACCCTCCGCCCTGGCGGTCGGCCGTAGCTCGTTGCTGACGATGCACTCTTCCACCTTCACCGGCAATTTCCTCGTCCATCGTCAGAGCATCCACCGCGGCCTACACGGGTGGAACTACAGTGATGAGATTCTACCAGGCGACTGTTCGCGGCCCTCCCGAGCGGTAGAGCGTGACTGATCACCCTCGCTCCCTGTCGCCGCTCGCCTGTCGCTTGCTCGTATCCACATTGGGGTGTCGAGCCAGCCAGACGAAACGAAAGGCCCGCACGGTGGAACACGGGCTCCTCTTGCTAAGTGCCCTTGCGATCTGTCAATCTATGGAGATATGGCACGTCTGGTCGGAGTTCGCGAAGTTGGGAAGCTGGTCGGTGTCAGCCGCCAGCGCGCTGATCAACTAGTACGGACCAAGGGTTTCCCCGATCCGATCGCCGAACTGGCGAGCGGCCGTATATGGGAGCGGGGGTCCGTCGTACGGTGGGCCCGGCATGCGGGTCGGTCGATCCCGTGGGCAACGGTTGAGCTCGAACTGGAGCAGCTGCCGAAGGGGCCGCCGGGCAGTGCCGCCAACATGTACCGAGACATCTGGACCATTACGCGGATGCAAGCCCTCGGCCGAGAGCCAAAGGGTATTCCGGTGACGCGCGAATTCGCTCACGAGCAAGCACTCGCCTCGGCTAGGGAAATCGATCCGTACTTCGACACGGTGATGCCGGCCGCGGTAGACGACGAGGACTGAGGGGCAGTGGCTGATAACCCGACGGCGTTCGCCGGTCCGCCCGGTCCCATTATGGACGAGATTCGACGCGAGGCCGAGAAGGTCCACGAGGCGGCGACCTATGCGTCGGAGACTCAGTTCGAGTACGCGAAGAACTGGCGCCGGGTGGATCGATGGCTTGGGAGTGCCTCCGCTGCACTCGCCGCAGTCGCAGGTGTCGGCGGACTTTCTCAGGTGCTCACAGCCAAGTGGGCGGGGCTCATCGCCGTCTTGGCAGCGCTCGTGGGAGCGGTTGCTGCGTCGATCAGCGCACCGAAGACCAAGGAGAAGGCGTCGGTCGCCGCCAACTCCTACCGTGCCTTGCAACAGGATGTCCGCGTCTTCCTACGGATTGACCTTGGGGCGATGTCCAGCGAGGATGCCCGGCAGAAGCTCCAGGAACTAGTGGATCGACTCCAACAACTCAACCGCGAGGCTGAAATCCCTTCCAAGAAGGCATGGGAGCGGGCGCGGGCGCAGATCGAGGGCGGGTCACAAAGGTACGAGAACGAGCAGTAAATGCCACTCACGACCGCTCAGGCATTCGACTCGTTCCACGTCACGATCAGTCCGACCGATGCGCAACGTGCCGACATCACGAGCAAGCAGCAGGCTACCGAGTCGTATCTTCGGGCAGCATTCCCGTCAGCGAGCACAATGCCGTTGAAACGGGTCATTCTCACCGAAGCAAAGCGCCTTTGGCGCATCGAGTTGGGCGATGAGTTCCCGAGCTAAATCTGGTGCGACACTCTCCTGTGATCGTGCGTTCAAGGAGCTGCGAAGCAACCTGGAGTTGACGGGACTCCAGGAGAAGACTGTTGCCACACGCCAGAAAAGCGTCCGGGCTGCCGCTGAGCGCCAGCTCACGGTGACGGACAGCTTCCTGACGGGCTCCTATCGCCGCCAAACCTTGATTAGCCCTCTCAAACAGGCTGACGTTGACATCGTGATCGTTCTCGACAGCAGCTATAAGAGTCGCGGACCACGCGCCGTGCTCGATCTTGTACGTCAATCCCTCATTGAGGAGTACAAAAAGGGAACCAAGATCAGTCGTAATGGGCAAGCGGTGACGATCACATTCGCGGACTTCATCGTCGACGTGGTTCCGGCATTCCCACGTCCGTGGTGGGCGTGGGACTCCTCCGGCCTGGACATCTGTGATTCCGGTCGCGATCGATGGATCACAACGAACCCAAAGCGGCATGTCGAAATCTCGGCTCGGGCGAATTGTGCCCACGACGGGCAGCTCGTTCCCCGTATCAAACAGCTGAAGGCATGGAACCGCAACGCCGGAGACCCACTCCACTCCTTCCACCTCGAAGCCCTGGCGTGGTCGATCTTCGGGACGTCCTGGTGGTGGTACAACTCGCAAGCATCCGATTGGGCGGGCGCTCGGTACTTCTTCAAGAGGGCCTACGACAAACTCAGCACTCCGCTCGCCGATCCTGCAGGTACCGGAAAAGATGTAGCGGTCTACCTTCATGGCAATGCCTTGCAGGCGGCTCGAAGTATGGCCCGCACCGCTTTCGAGCGATGCGATCGAGCGCAGAAGGCACTCAAGGAAGACGATCCGGCGACGATGCACGAGGCGTATAGACGGGTGTTCGGGGACTGCTACACCGGATGATTGGGCGGGCGTGTAGAGACGCTGTGCGCGATTCAGGTAATTCAGGCGACGTACGATCCGAGCTGACCTTCGGGTACGAGCCGAGCGAAGCCGCAGCTTGGCGGCTTGGTCGGTTTCTCACACTCTCTTGCGGGTTGATCAATCCGTTCTGCCGGTTGATCACCCTTTGCATACGGAGCATAGGACGGGTGCACTATGCATGTCGACGT
>JBOGTX010000702.1:0-2129 GCA_050695695.1 Chloroflexota bacterium | reverse complement strand
TCATCGAGTCGATCGCCTTGATGCCGGTCTGAAGCGGCGTATCCACCTCTTCTCGGACGACGACGTTCGGCGCGATCCGTTCGACGACCCGTCGGCGGGTCGCGCCGGTCGGACCCTTGCCGTCGATCGGCTCGCCCAGTGCGTTGACCACGCGCCCGATCAGCTCCTCGCCAACCGGCACGTCGACGATGCGGCCGGTGGTGCGAACCTCATCGCCTTCCTTGATGCCGGTCTCGTCGCCCAGGACGACCGCGCCCACTGTCTCCTCTTCGAGGTTGAGGGCGAGACCGTACACGCCACGACCGAAATCCAACAGCTCGCCGGCCATCGCGCCCGACAGCCCGTAGATCCGGGAGATACCGTCGTGGACCTCGATGACCGTGCCCACGTTGACCGCCATCACCGGCAGGCCGAACTTTTCAATTCGTTCCTTGATAATCGAGCTAATCTCATCGGCTCGAACCGCCATGTCACTGACCTCCTTAAGCCATCAGGCTCGCGCGCAATGCCGAGAGCCGTCCGACGACGCTCGCGTCGATCAAGCGATCGCCGATTCGGGCGATGAATCCGCCGATGATCGCCGGGTCCACCGCCAGGTTGACGATGACCTTTTGATGGGTGATTACCTCTAATCGGCGCTTCACCGTTGCGATCTCCTCGCCGTCGAGCGGGACCGCGGTGGTCACCTTCGCGATGACGACGCCTCGCGCGGCGTTCAGCTCGGACCCGTAATCGGAGAGGATGTCGTCGATCAGCCCGGTCCGGCGATTCTCCACCAGGAGAAGAACGAAATTCCGGCGCTTGGCTCCAAGTCGCCCCAGCGGGGTGTTCTCGACGATGTGGCGCTTTTCCTCGAAGGACACACCGGGGTTCTCCAGCAGCGCGTTCAGATTCGTTCCCTGAAGCACGTCGCGAATCACGCGAAGGTCGCGCAGCCAGCCATCAAGATCGTGCTCCTCGCGCGCGATGTCGAACACCGCGCGGGCGTAGCGCCGGGCTACTCCGCTCGCTGCCATGGTGCTTTCTGGTTCTCCTTCCCGGTCAATTTAGCTTGAGCTTTCCGGCTTCGGCCAGCGCTTCGTCCACGAGCCGATAGTGGGACGTCTGGTCGAGCGATCGCCCGACGACGCGTCCGGCGGCGAACAGCGCGAGGTCCGCGACTTGCTTTCGGAGCTCGGTCACGGCGCGCTCCCGCTCCCGCTCGATGTCGTCGAGCGCCCTGGCTCGAAGCTGGTCGACCTCCTGGCGCGTCTTGTCCATTTCTTCCTGGCGCACGCGATCGGCAATCTTCTCCGACTGGGCGATGATCTCCTGACCTTCGCGACGCGCGTCGGCCAGTCGTCGGGCAAATTCCTCTTCGGTCCGAGCAGCCTGGAGCTTCACCGCATCCGCCCGTTCCATGCTCTCACGGATCCGCTCGGAGCGTTGATCCAGCATCCGGAGGATTGGCTTGTAGGCAATCGCCCGCAGGATCAACAAGAGCAGAATGAAGTTGATGAACTGGGCAAGCAGCCCGGGTACCGATACTCCAAGTGCGTCCACGTCGTCCTCTTTTCCTTCTTCACGCGCTTCCCGCCTGGCGGTTCTCCAGCGCGACGGGCGGCGGGAGTGACCAGATCGGGCATTCCCTTGCCCGATCTGGTCGATCAAGCCTTAGGTAAACTTGAGAATGAGTGCGACGACCAGCGCGTAAATCGCGATGGCCTCGGCAAACGCGAGCCCGAGCACCATGTTCAGCCGGATCGACGGCTCTGCCTCGGGATTGCGTCCCAGCGCTTCCATGGCGCGGGCGACGAGCAAGCCAACACCGATGCCCGGTCCGATGGCCCCAAGGCCGATCGCCAGACCAGCCGCGAGCATCTTAATGCCTGCATCCGTCACAGCCACTTCCTCCTTCCGCCTCGATGGGCCTTGAATCGGTTATCATCGCCAGCTCAACACACTCGAGCTGGCAGCCGGTTGTCGAAATTCAACGTCAGGCCAGGCCACGGCCGCACCGTCGGTTCCGAGGCGTCCCCGTCACCTCGCCGAGCCGACGTTGCGCCCTCAATTGGTCGCCCACGGGAAAAAACGAGAGGATTCGCGGTGAAACCGGTCTGCGAAGCGGAGAGCAATACTACTCCCACACC
>JBOGTX010000701.1:0-5113 GCA_050695695.1 Chloroflexota bacterium | reverse complement strand
CCCCAGGAGATAGCGGTCGTACACCGGCACGGTCGCGAAGTCGCCGCGCTCGGCCAGGTAGATCGGGCGCTGGCCCTTGATCGCCGCGCGGGCATCGCGAGTACCGGCCGACCGAAACGGACTCATCGCCGGAGGTGGTCCGGACACCTGAAGCCGCCAGTTCAGCGCCTCGACCGGCACGCCGGGCGCGGCGCGCTTGAACAGACCGAGGTAGGTCTTGTCGAATGCCCGGCGGACCTCGTCGGCGCTCGCCGCCGTCAGCGTGCCGAGCGGAACGCTGACCGAGATCTGGTGGGCCTGGCCGGCCAGTCGGGCGTCACAGGAGCGCGAGACCGTCACCGCATCGGCGGTCACCCGCGCGTCGGTCAGGAGCGCGCGCCCCTCGGCCTCCATCTCGGCGAAGAGGCGGTCGATCTCCGCCCAGCTCAGGCGGTCGAGCAGACCGGCCGCGCCGCGAACGAAGTCGAAGGCGATTGGCGCGGCGAGGAAGCCAAGGCTCGATCCGACGCCGGCCGCGAACGGCGCGATCACCCGCCTCAGGCGAAGGATCCGCGCCACGTGAAACGCGTGGACCGGACCGGCGCCGCCGAAGGCGAACAGGGGAAAGCGCCGAACGTCCTTGCCGCGTTCCACGGCGTGGACCCGCGCCGCCGAGGCCATGCTCTCGTCGACGATCTGGTGGACCGCCCAGGCGGCGGCCGTCGTCGTCATTCCAAGCGGCCGGGCCAGGTGCTCGCGGAGCGCCCGTTCGGCGGCCGTTACGTCAAGCTTTAGCCTGCCGCCGAGAAAGAACGCGGGATCGAGGTAGCCGAGCACGAGATCGGCGTCGGTCACCGTGGGTCGCTCGCCGCCCAGCCCGTAGCAGGCCGGCCCTGGCGATGCACCGGCGCTCTCGGGCCCCACCTTGATCAGGTCGAACTGGTCGACCCGGGCGATCGATCCGCCGCCGGCCCCGATCTCGATCATATCGATCGCCGGCGCCTTGATCGGCAGGCCACTGCCGGGCTTGAACCGATAGCGGCGATCGACCTCGAGCTCGTGGCTGACGAACGGCCGCCCGCCCTCGACTAGGCACGCCTTGGCGGTCGTGCCGCCCATGTCGAACGACAGCAGATCTGGATAGCCGCCAAGGCTGCCGACCCGCGCGGCGGCGAGGGCGCCGGCGGCCGGCCCCGACTCGACGACCCGGACCGGAAAGCGTCGGGCGGTCTCGGCGGTGGCGACGCCGCCGTTCGAGAGCATGATCAAGAGGCGGCCGACGAAGCCGGTCCGACGTAGCTCGGCTTCGAGGTTATCGAGGTAGCGGTCGGTCAGCTCCTGGACGTAGGCATTCGCCGCGGTGGTCGAGGCGCGCTCGTACTCGCGGATCTCCCCGGCGACCTCGGATGACAGCGAGATGCGCAGATCGGGCAGGCGTTCGCGCAGTCGCTGGCCGGCCATCCGCTCGTGGCTCGAATTCCGGAATGAGTGTAGAAAGACGACGGCGACGGCGTTGATCCCACGGCGCCCCAGCTCGTCGGCTACCGCCTCGACCTGAGCGAGATCGACCGGGCGGTACACCTCGCCATCGGCGAACACCCGCTCGTCGACCTCGAATCGATCCTCGCGCGCGATCAGCGGCGTTGGCGGCTCGATCAACAGGTCGTACATGTCGAAACGGTGCTCGCGGGCGATGTCGAGCACGTCCTTGAAGCCGCGGGTCGTCACCAGCGCGGCTCGGGCGCCCTGGCGCTGGATGATCGCGTTGGTCACCAGGGTGGTGCCGTGAATCACGTTGCGCACCCGGGAGGCCGGCACGCCGGACGCCTCGAGGCTCGCCTCGACCGCCCGGATCACTCCGACGGTCGGATCCTCCGGCGTCGTCAGCGTCTTGGCGACGTGGTAGCTCCCGGTCGCGTCGTCGAGCAGCAGCACGTCGGTAAACGTGCCCCCGACGTCGACGCCGACGCGCACGCTTTTGGCTGGATCGATCGTCACGCCTGATCTCCCGGTGCGGTCTCGCGAACCCGGGTATTCTACTCAGTCCGGGCGGGTCTGGGCAAACGGCGCGATGCTGGACGCCGGGGCGGCGGATCTGAGAACATCGACGAGGCCGCGGAACGGCAGCGACGGTCGCGCGGGCCCGGAGACGTCGGATGATCGATCGATCCTTCCTTCCACCAGCGCTGGTCGAGTTCGTCGTCATCGCCGACACTCACTACATGGTCGATCCCGGCGGCCAGGCCGTCGAGTTCGAGTCGCGTCGCCGCCAGACGCAACGGGCGGGCTATGCCCTCGAGCTGGCGGCGTCCATCGGGGCTCCGTTCGCGATTCATCTTGGCGACCTGGTGCAAGAGTTTCCGGGCTCGCCGAATTTCGTGCGGGCGATGGCCGAGGCGAGAGAACAGATCCGTCGGACCGGAATGCGCGTCTATCAGGTCGCCGGGAATCACGAATTGGGTGACAAGCCGGATCCAACCATGCCGGTCGGACCGGTTACCCCGGGGATCCTGGCTCGTTATCAGGATGGATTTGGGTGCTCCTGGTACAGCTTCGACGAGGCCGGTCTGCACTTCGTCGTTCTCAACGCACCGCTCATGAATACCGGACTGCCGGCGGAGGACGATCAACGTCGGTGGCTGGAGGCAGACCTACTCCAGTACCGCGGTCGGCGGATTTTCGCTTTCCTACACTATCCACCTTTTCTGGTGGACGAGCACGAGCCGGCGCTGGGCCATTACGATAATCTGGACGAACCAGCGCGGGGCTGGCTTCTGAGCGTCCTGCGTCAGCCGGGAGTCGAGCTACTGATTGGTGCCCACACCCATTTTCGATTCTTCAACCGGATTGATCGAACTCGGTTTTTCGTCGCGCCGTCTACCTCCTTCACGCGTCCGGGGTTCTGTGAGATCTTCTCGAGCGGCCCGCCGGACGAACACGGACGAAATGACGTTGCCAAGCTCGGCTTCTTTCTGGTTAGAGTCCACCAGGATGGCGCCCGGATTCATCTCGTGAGAACTGGCGGCCGCTCGATCTCAGCCGATGATGCCAACCTGGAACGACCGATCCTGACCGGCACGCCACGAGACCTGACTGCCTCGCCGTTGGGGCTCACCCTGCGCCATCCGCTGGCACGAGCGGGCGGCGTGCCGGCTGCCTGGCCTTCGGTGGTTCGCCAGCCGATGCGCGATGACTATCCGCTGCTGGCCTGTCTGGAGCTCGGCGCACGCTATCTGCGCGTGCCGGCGACCGATTTGACCGATTCGCTCCAGGCGCGCCGTTTAGCGATCGCGCGAGATGAAGGCATTGCGATCAGCGCCACCTGGCTCTGGCCGACCGTCGGCGTCCCGTTCGAAAGCATCGCCCGGTACCGCCCGCAGCTCGACGACGCCGAGATTCAGATGCCCGGCGCCCTTGCGCCCACGGATGCGTGTTTGTGTCTCGTCGCCCGCTGCGCGACCGAGCTTGATCTGCCGATCACCCTCACGCCGGTGATTCCAGGAGAGCGAGTTGCCGGAAAGCAGCACCCTCGAACCCGGGTTGGATTTGATCTGACCGAGCTTCGGCCTTTGAATGACCTGCTCGCCCGGCGTGGGATTCGGGTTGCCCGGGTGGTCTGTCGGGTCGCGCCCAACGCTCATCCCTGGGAGGTGGCGTTGGCGATCAGGTCGTTGTCCCCGCTGTCTCAGATTGGCGGAGTAGAGTTGGCCGTCGACGTCGCGACGACCGATCCGACGGCGCAAGACACCCGAGCCGCCGAGGCGATGTTCGCCATGGCGCTGCTCCGCGGCTCGCGCCTGTTCCTCGAGCCACTCCTCGACCTCGACCGGACAATGGACGTTGGGTACGGACTGCTCGATCGCCTGGAAAACCCACGGTCGTCCTTCCAGATCGTGGCTTGCCTGAATACCCTCTTGTATGGCTCGTCGGCCCAGTACCAGCCGGTTGCCTCGCCAGGCCTCGCGGGCCTACGGCTTCTTGGCGTGGCAAAGGGCGCCAATACTTCGTGGCTGCTCCTCCCGACTGAGGCAACCCGGACTCGCCTGACGATTCAACCCGGTGGACCGGTAGGCCAGGGATCCGGAATTTGGTGTGCCTGCTTGCGGAGGGGCACTATCCGGTCGCTGGCGGTTGGCGCTGCCGACCCGCCGACGGTGATCCCGAGTGAGGACGGGCCAACCCTGATCTCGGTGCCGGCCGGTCAGTCGGTCCGGTTCAGCTCGGAGCACGGGACCGCTTGATCCCTCGGCCCGGCGGAGTCGCCTCGCGCGGTCACGATCGGCTGGAAGAACGCGGTCTCGTCGGGCAGGCGCCAGCGAATGTCGACGAATCCCCCCTGCTTCAGGAGGGCGGTTAGCTCCTCCCGCTGGAGCGCGCGGTATTCGGTCGCCGCGTGGGTTGTTTTCCACTCCGATCCGCGTTCTTGTACGATGAACTGGTGAACGGTGTAGATTGGCCCAGCGTCCGACCAATCCCAGACCTGGAAGGTAACGCGCCGCCCGTCCGGACCGTCGATGACCCGCGGCTGATCCAGGCGCGGCCGCTCGATCGCCAGGCGATCGTAGTCGCGGATGCTTGCCAGGAAGAGACCGTTGGGCCGCAGCTTCGTTCGAACCGCCCGCAAGGCCCGTAGGAGGTCCGCGTCGGTCAAGAGGTGGGGAAGCGCGTTGTCGCCGGAGAGGACGACGTCGTAGGTTCCCTCGACCTGGTTAGCCAAATCGCGCACGTCGGCGACCGCGAAGGACAGCTTGAGACCGAGCTTCTCGCTCTCGGCCGCGGCCCGAGCCACCGATGCCGGGCTCAGATCGGTGCCGCGGACCTGATACCCCCGCATCGCCAGTCCGATGGCCTGGGTGCCGATGCCGCAGGTGCAATCGAGCACGGTCAGGGATGGGCCGGTGAGCTCGCCACGAATGATCCGATCGAGCGCGTCCGCCTGGCGCTGAATCGACCGCTCCCAGTCGGCGTAAATCAGATCGTAATCGCTGGCCAGCTCGTCGTAGAAGCGCTGGGTGGACGACGTTGGCGAGGAATCTGGCATGGTCGAGCTACCTCAGGGCGCTTGCCCAGATCAGGCCGGCCAGGGACGCGACCAGGAGAACGCTCACCGCGACCAGCAGGGGAAGGTACCACG
>JBOGTX010000700.1:0-2269 GCA_050695695.1 Chloroflexota bacterium | reverse complement strand
CCTCTCCACCTCCGGTGGAGAGGGGGCGAGGGGATGAGGCCGAGCGCCCCTATTCCCGCAGGTGATCGTAAACCAGCTTGCCCAGGCGGGCCGCGAGGAGCGAGCCCTCGGCGTCCACGCCCCAGCTCCAGTCGGTCGAACCGGTCGCCATCACCGCGAGGACGAAGGCGACCGCGTCACCCCACACCGCCGCGACCTGTCCGCGAATTCCCACCAGTCCGCCGGTTTTCCCGGCGAAGCGGACCGTCGGGCCATCGTTCAGGCCGTGGCTGGCCATCTCCGCGGCATACGGGTTGATCGGGAGATAGCGTCCGGCGCGGTCGGCACCGACGCCGGCCAGCATGCGCAGCATTTCTTCGCAGGCGTCGGGGGTCAGGATCTCCTTGCGCCAGACCAGCGCCAGCAGCCGAACGAATGCCTCCGGCGTGCCCACCGCCAGGTGGTCTGGCTCGGTCCAGGCGTGGCCGAAGTCGATCCGATTCCGCAAGACCAGCTCCGCGCAGCCGAGGGCCGCCATCCGGCGGTTGACCGCGTCGATCCCGACGAGGTCGATGCAGAGATTCGTCGCGGTGTTGTCGCTCACCGAGATCATCAGGTAGGCCAGGTCGCGAATCGGCAGCCGGATGCCCGGGCTCAGGTGCCGCAGCAGGCCGCTCCCGCCGACGTGATCGGCCAGCCGGACCTCCCGCGGCTCGGTCAGGTCCAGCCGCCCCTCCGCCAGCTGGTGGAAGAGCTCGACCAGGATCGCCAGCTTGATCATGCTCGCGGTTGGAAACGCCTGGCGCGCATTGATCCCGAAAGTCTCGTCGGTCTTCAGGTCGAGAACGAAGAATCCGGCCTGACCACTGAACTCGTCGATCAGGCTCCGCGCCCGGGCGAGCACGTCCGCGCGGGGGCTAGCCATTGGCTGATCGTCCTTTCTTCGCTGGCGCGATCGCTCACGCCGCCGGGTGCAACGGGTGGTTTGGCCGCGGTTCAGGGGCCAGATCACCGTCGCGATCGCGCTGCTCGGTGAGGTGCTCCTCTTTCTGGAAGAGACCGTTCATCACCGCGATGAACCCGATCCAGAGCGCGATGAAGATCAACCCCCAGAGAATCATAATAACATCATACGGTGTCTGAAACACGGCACGTACCTCCCATTCGATGGCGTCGCGCTCGTCCACGAACGGGGGACATTTTCGGAGATGTCCGCTCGTCGCCTCACCCCACGCCCCAGTCGTGAGCGGGCGCTCGGTCGCTTGGGGACTCCTGACCTCAGGACCCCTGGTGAGTAACATATCCCAGACACGCTAATTTGGCAAGTTTCGGGCGAGCGAGTCAGTGTACAATTTGGGGCGCAACGTCGCACTTTGACGCTGAGGTAAAGGAATCATCATGAAACTCTGTCTCTCCACCTGGAGCCTGCGCGACCACATCGGCAAAGATTTCCCCTTCCCCGAGTTTCCCCGGGTGGCCCGCGATCGGTTCGGAATCGGCGCGGTCGAGCTCTGCCAGATGCACTTTCCACCACCGGATAGCGGGCGGCTGGACCAGCTTCTGAACGTCGTCGCGGCCACCGGCTCGACGATTGTGAACCTTCCGATCGACGTCGGGAACATCTCGCGGCGCGACGCGCGCAAGCGCGCCAACGACATTCGCCTGATCGAAAGCTGGGTGGATGTCGCCAGCTACCTCGGGGCGCCGACGATTCGGGTGAACACCGGCCACCAGGACGGCAGGCTCGACCTCTCGATCACGATCGCCAGTTACCGCCAGATCGCCGACGCCGCCGAGGCGAAAGGGGTCAAGATCGGGCTGGAGAACCACGGTGGCATCTCGGCGGACCCGCGCCACGTCGTCGAGATCGTCGAGGCGGTTGGCCGGCAGCGGTTCGGCACGTTGCCAGACTTCGGCAACTTCACGCCGGAGACGCGCTACGACGGGTTGGCGGCGCTGATGCCGTACGCCCTGGTCGTCCACGCGAAGACCTACGACCTGGATGCTAGCGGCAACGTTCCCGAATTCGACTTCCCGCGCTGCCTGCAGATCGTTCGCGACGCCGGCTACGCTGGCTACCTTTCGATCGAGTTCGAAGGCAAGGGCGATCAGTACGACGGCGTCCAACGCACGATCGAGCTGATCCGTCGGGTAGATCCGTCGGTGGAGTGATGATCCGACGCGAACATGGAATCGACAGGCAATGCAAGCAGGTGTATACTCTGAGCGGCTGCTTTGTATAAATTCGAGTAGATTTGGGCTGGGGCCGACCTCGCCGAAGCATCTCGGG
>JBOGTX010000699.1:0-5366 GCA_050695695.1 Chloroflexota bacterium | reverse complement strand
CTCAATGGATATTCATGTCACAAGACCAAACCCCCGCAGCTGGGCGCCTGGGTCGGTGCTGACGTACCCAGATCGCCCGCTCAACACCACCCTGATCTCCCGACATAAGGATTGGTCGTCAGTCAGCCGGGACGGCCGCGGCGACCGGACAGAGGATAACAAGACTTCTCCGGATGCGCAATCATTTGTTCTGGTGGTTGCCGGGCCGCTTCGGGCAACCCCGCCCAGGGTGCGGCACCCCGATTCAACGGATCGTTTACGCCGAGAACGAAGCCAACTACTGCCCGACCTGCCAGACCGATGGGCGGCGCTTCGCGCCTTCGCGGTGACCGTTCTCTCGGTCCTCAAAATTGAAGGTGCTCCCGGCCCTGGAAATCAGCCGCCTACCTCTCGTCGTAGGTCTTGTCGATTTTTGCGACCAGCGAATAATAAGTATCGACCATGTTGCCCACGTGCAGCCGACCCACCTGGGTCAGCGCCTGGTAGGCTTCCCAGCGATCCCAGCCACGCTCCACCAGCCAGCCGATCAGCTCGGCGTAGGCGATCCGCGCGGCGTCTTCCATTGGGCGCGCACTGCCAACCGCCATCAGCTCGTTCGGGCTCTCGATTCGGGGCCAGGCGATCGGCTTCGCCTTGATCAAATCGAAGGTGAGCGTGACCTTCGCGGTGATCTCGAGCGCCACCCCGCAGAGCTCGCCGTCACCCTGGCCGGCGTGGGCGTCGCCGGTGAAGAAGAGCGCTCCGGGAACGCGCACCGGCAAATACACCGTGTTGCCAGGTCTGACGTCCGGTACGTCCATGTTGCCGCCGTGGTCGAAGGGAGTCAGCGCTGAGATTGCCTCCAGCTCCGGCGCGGTGCCGATCGTTCCCATGAACGGCCGCCAGGGAAAGCGCAGTCGCGGACCGCAGCTCAGCGTGCCAGCGTCGATCTGGTAGAGCCAGACTTTCTCGGGCAGGGGCTCCTGCAGGGTCCGGGTGAATTTGGTGGAGGTGAGACCGCCAAAAGACGGTAGGAAGATGCTCACCGCCCAGTCGCGGGTTGGCTCGATGCTCGCGATCCGCACCGCCAGGGTATCGCCGGGCTCCGCCCCCTCGACGTAGATCGGCCCGGTTTGTGGGTTGAGGTAGGCGCCGAGAATCTCCGATGGGCGATCGGTGACCCGGGTAATCCGGCTCTCGAAGGCGTCTTCGGTGTAGATCGCGACGGTCTCGCCTGGCTTCACTCGCGCGATTGGCTCGACGTACCGACTGAACACGTAGTGATAGTGGCCGGTCTGACGGATCTCCCGCATTCATCCACCTCGTACTCGTACTTCCCAACCGGGGCCGGGCCGCGCCCGGCGCCGGCCACAAGCATGGTAGCGCGATGCGTCAAGCCACGCCCGGTGTGCTAAAGTCAGGGTGAGGTCGCTCGGGCGAGTCGATCGGCGGGGCGCCCGGCGCCAACGGCATGCGCGCTTGGAGAGGACCACCTGGCGGTGACGACGGAAAGTCGGCGAGTTGACCTGGCGGGACGGCCGGTCCATTACCTGGCGGCCGGCGACGCCGGCCCGACGGTGATTTTGTTGCACGGCGGCGGGGTCGACGCCGCGGGATTCAGCTTCCACGACACCATTCCCGCGCTCGCGCCGCGGTTCCGGGTGATCGCGCCGGACTGGCCGGGCTACGGCGAGAGCGCGCCCCCTCCGCCCGGCTGGGGCGTTCCCGAGTACGTCACCTTTCTGGGCCAGCTGCTCGACCGGCTCGAGATTCCCCGCGCCAGCCTGATCGGTCTCTCCATGGGTGGGGCCATCGCCCTGGGCGCCGCGCTTCAGGCGCCGGAGCGCGTCGATCGCCTGGTCCTGGTCGACAGCTACGGTCTGGGTCGCGAGCTCCCGGCCCCGCTGGTGAGCTACCTCTTCGTCCACCTCCCGCTGAACGAGCTAAGCTGGACTCTTTTGCGCGCGAGCGCGGGCAGTCGATGGCTGGCGCGCCTGGCGCTACGCGCGACGCTCCCGTGCCACCCTGAGCGGGTGACCGAGGAGCTGGTCGACGATGACACTCGCCTGATGCGTCGACCCGACGCCGGACAGGCGTGGATTCAGTTTCAGCGACGCGAAGTCCGGTGGCTGGCCTACCGCACAAACTATCTGGAATACCTCCCCGAGGTGCGAGTACCGACGCTGCTGGTCCACGGCGCGCGGGATCCGGCCGTGCCGGTCGCCTGGTCCGAGCGGGCTCATCGGTTGATTCCCGACGCTCAGCTCGCAGTCATTCCGGAGAGTGGACACGTGACGCCCATGGAGCAGCCGGAGCGCTTCAACGTGGCGGTTCTCGGCTTTCTGACCTCATCCCCACCCCCGGGAGATTCTCGGCCGACGGGCGGACGTCCGTCATCCGAGTAAGAAACTCTCAAACCTGGCTTTGGCCGGAGGCGGTGCGGCCAAAGCCAGGTTT
The DNA here is from genome assembly GCA_050695695.1 of Chloroflexota bacterium. GTDB lineage: Bacteria > Chloroflexota > UBA6077 > FW602-bin22 > CADDYW01 > JAJPKB01. The sequence goes on along the minus strand of JBOGTX010000699.1, from coordinate 2,930 downwards.
TGATCGGTATCCCGGGTCCGCTCCGCGGGTTAGCCGTCGAGCGCGACCGAGTCCCCGCGCCTAGCGGACGCGACGACCGCGTCGAGAACGGTGAGGACACGCAGGCCGTCCTGGCCGGTGATCGCCGGCTCGCGGTCCTCACGGATTGCCCCGGCGAATTCGTCGAGCTCGGCAACATACATCGCGATCGTATCCTTCTCGATCGGCCGGACTGTCGTCGGCTCGCGGAACTCCGGGCGTCGCTCGCTGTGGATCGACAACATCGGGCTCGGCCGCCAGTCCGCCCGGACACGCCCGTGGGTGCCCATGACGTCCACGTAGTCGTAGTACGCGTGCGCGGCCTGGGAACAATCGAGGTGGGCCAACGCGCCGTCCGCGAAGCGGAGGGTGAAGACCGACGTCTCGTCGGTCCGGTTCCGAGCGGACCATTCGATCTCCGCGAAGACTCGCGTCACCGGCTGGCCAACCAGCCAGAGAACCTGGTCGACCAGGTGCGAGCCGACGAACAAAAGCTGCCCGCCCCCGGCCTCGGGTTGAGCGAGCCATCCGCCCGGGTGCGGCGGTCCGCCTTTCCCGGCCGTGGCCGCGACGATCGTCCCAACCGCGCCGTCGGCGATCAGCTCCTTCATGCGCCGCCGCAGGGAATCGTAGCGCAGGCAATAGGCGACCATCAGCTTCACGTTCGCCGCCTTCGCCGCCGCCAGGACCGGTTGGGCCTCGGTCGCGGTGAGGGCCAATGGCTTTTCACAGAAAACGTGGCAGCCGGCCGAGGCGGAGAACGCCGCCGCGGTCGCGAGCGCGGCGTGCGGAGTCGCGACGATCACCGCGTCCGGACGCGACGTCTCGATCATGGCTCGATAGTCGGCAAAGCCCGCGACGTCCGTGTCGGCGATCGTGGAAACTGCCTCGGCCCGGGGATCCGAGCACGCGACCAGGGTGAGGCCGGGAATCCGGCGGAGCGCATCGGTCAGCAAGTGCCCCTGCTGTCCGCAGCCGATGAGACCAACGCGAGGCGTGTCATTCATCCAATCTGCTCCCCGATATCCGAATAAGCCGTGTCACCACGCCGTCCATCCCCCGTCGACGACCAGAATTTGCCCGGTGACGAAGTCGGCGGCGGCGGAGGCCAGGTAGATCACCGCGCCCCGCAGATCGTCCGGCGTCGCCGGGCGACGGAGCGGCGTGCGCTCGGCCAGGCGCTCCCAGGTCTCGGCGTCGACGCTGGTCGCCAAGCGCTCGGTTTGCACCATGCCCGGCGCCACGGCATTGACGTTGATGTGGTAGCGGGCCCAGTACACGGCCAACGCCCGGGTGAAGTTCACCACCGCGCCCTTGGCTGCCGCGTAGGCGATGCTTTCCGCGGGCTCGCCATTGGAGCGTGGCGCGTATAAGGCCGGATTGTGCCCAAGCAGGCCGTAGACCGAGGCGACGTTGATGATCTTGCCGGACCTCTGTCGGATCATCACGCGCCCGGCCCGCTGGGCGCACAGGAAGGCGCTGTTCACGGTCAGATCGAAGGTATCGAGCCAGGATTCGAACGAAAGGCTCTCGGTCGCCCCACCTGCTTTGCGGCCCCCACCGGCATTATTCACCAGGATATCCAGCGTCCCGAAGTGTCGAACCGTCAGCTCGACCAGGCGATCGACCTCCTCGGGACGAGTGACGTCGGTCGGAACCGGCAGCGCCGTGCCGCCGGTTGCTTCGACCTCCTCGGCGACATGCCCCGCCGCCGCTCCGGCCACGTCCGCGATGACGACGCTGGCCCGGTGGGCAGCCAGGCCATGGACCAGACTCCGGCCAATGCCCTGTCCGCCGCCGGTGACGATGGCCACCTTGCCGGTGAGGTCGAAGAGCGAATCGCCCGGTCGCGGATCGGCCAACGATTACTCCTTGGGCTTGACGTCCGGCGGCGCGCCGACGAAAAGCCACCAGGCTTCCTGGTCGGAGTTGTTGTAGACCGAGCGCATGGGCTCGGGTGGGAAGAAGACCGCGGTGTTCTCCTCGGCATCGATAATTTGATCGTCGATCCGAAACTGGGCGTGCCCCTTCATCAGGAAATAGATCTCGCTCATGGTGTGGTGCCGGTGGTGGTCGACGTCCTGGCCGGGCAGCAACCGACAGACCGACATGCGCAGCAGACCGGACGGAAGATTCAGCGCCTCGTTGAAAGCGCGCAGGAGGCCACCGCTGGGATAGACGTAGTCGGTAAGCTCGGCCCAACGGGCCGGCCCGTAGTAGCGTCGCGGGTCGCGCGTCGGCTCGACTCGGGGAATCGTCAGCGCGCTGAGCTGGGGCGGTGGCGGCTTACCCGGCGCCACATCCGGGGGCGCGCCCACGAAGAGCCACCAGGCCTCCTCCTGGGAATGGTTGTAGACCGAGCGCATCGGCTCCGGCGGAAAGAAAACGGCGGTGCGCTCCTCGGCGTCGATGACCTGATCGTCGATCCGGAATTGAGAGTGGCCCTTCATCAGGAAATAGATCTCGCTCATCGTGTGATGGCGATGGTGATCGACGTCCTGGCCGGGCAGCAGCCGACAGACCGACATGCGCAGCAGGCCGGAGGGCAGGTTGAGCGCGTCATTGAAGGCGCGCAGCAATCCCCCACTCGGGTAGACGTAGTCCGGCAGGTCAGCCCACTTCGCCGGTCCGTAGTAGCGCGATCGGGCGTTGGAAGCCATGAACGTTCTCCTCCTTCTTTTTCGCGCGATTCAATCGATCTTCATGTGCGGATCCAGCGCGTCGCGAAGCCCGTCGCCAAGGAAGTTGGTCGCGAGGACCGCAAGGGCAATCGCCAGGCCCGGGGGGAGCCAGAGCCACGGCTGGTCGCGCAGCACCGGCAGCGACTGCGCGGCGTAGAGCATCGTTCCCCAGCTGGACGTCGGGATCTGGATGCCGAGGCCAAGGAAGCTCAACGCTGCCTCGGTCAAGAT
>JBOGTX010000698.1:0-3492 GCA_050695695.1 Chloroflexota bacterium | reverse complement strand
GATGTAAAGCCCAGAGCCCAGGCCGCGCACCTGACTGGCGGGAAAGATCTCTCGGCCGAGGAGCTGGATTCCCGCCGGCGATGAGCACCGGAATCGCGTCGAGCGGAGTCATCACGTAGGTCGCGGTTGTCGCGTCGTCGACGACCACCGCGACGAGTAGGGCGGTCGCCCGCCTTGCTCCCCGCATCCGGCTCCGCGAGCCGGCCGTGGCGCGTATCTTGTATCAAGCGGGTTGACGAGATGGACGGGACCGATGAACCGCCATGGCATCCTCCTCTGGGGCTTCGCGGCGACCCTGACTTTGACGACGCTTTTGCGCGGCAGTCGGGGGCTGGGCCTCACGCGGATGGATATCCCCTTCATGCTCGGCACCATGGTCACACCGGACCGGAGCCGGGCGAAGGTGATCGGCTTCCTGATGCACCTGCTCTTCGGCTGGCTCTTCGCCAGCATCTACGCCATCTACTTCGATGCGCTCGGCTTCGCGCACGTCTGGCTGGGCGCCGCGATGGGGCTGTTCCACGGCACTTTCGTGCTGACCGTCCTCCTGCCGCTGCTGCCCGGTCTGCACCCGCGGATGGCCTCCGACTTCGCCGGCCCCGAGCCGACCCGCCAGCTCGAGCCGCCCGGCTTCCTGGGCCTCAACTACGGCTATCAGACGCCCCTTGCGACGCTCCTGGCCCACCTGCTCTACGGGGCGATCCTCGGCGCGTTTTATCGGCGGCGGCCCGCGGGATGCCCGGCTCTTCGACCTGCTGGAGGGTCAGCGCGGCGTTGATCAGCGCGAGGTGGGTTAGCCCCTGGGGAAAATTACCGAGCAGCGCGCCCGTCTCGGGATCGATCTCCTCCGAAGAGAGTCCCAGGTCGTTGGCGTGGGCAAGCAAGCGTTGGAAGATCTCGTGGGCTTCCGCGATCCGACCGGCCAGCGCGAGGCTGGCGACGAGCCAGAAGCTGCAAGCGAGGAAGGTACCTTCACGACCTGGTAGGCCGTCGTCGACGCCAACGTAACGATAGAGCAGATCGCCACGCCCCAGGATCCGCCGAATCGTACCGATGGTCGAGAGCATCCGCGGGTCGTCGCCGGGGAGGAAGCCAACGAAGGGGAGCCGCAGCAGGCTGGCGTCGACCTGTTCTCCCCCGAGCGTGCTCACGAAGCTTCCCAGTCGCGGGTTAAAGCCCTCCCGCAGCACCACCGCGCGAATGGCCTCTTTGGTCCGCTCCCAACGCTCCACGTCCGCACGGATACCGACCGCGCGAGCAATCCGCGCCGCCCGGTCGAGCGCGGACCAGCACATTACTTTCGAGTAGACGTTCTGCCGTCTCCCGGAGCGCGGCTCCCAGATCCCGTCGTCCGGCTCGCGCCAACGCCGGGCAACGAGGTCGGCCGCGCCGACGAGGAGGTGAAGGGTGTCGCCGTCGATCGTTCCGAGCTCCCGATAGAGGTGCTCGATGGCGCCGAGGACCTCGCCGTAGACGTCGAGCTGGAGCTGGTCGTCGGCCGCGTTCCCCACCCGGACCGGCCGGGAGTCGCAATACCCGCGCAAGAACGGGAGTAGCCGCTCCGGGATTTGGGCGTTGCCGAACGCGGTGTAAACCACCTGGAGCGTGGGATGGGTCAGAGCGGTAGCGTGGATGAGCCACTGCCCAAAGGCATGGCTTTCGTCGTGGAAGCCGAGATCGCAGAGCACGCGGACCATCATCGACGCGTCACGCAGCCAGCAGTAGCGGTAGTCCCAATTGCGCACGCCACCGAGATCCTCGGGCAACGAGGTCGTGGGCGCCGCGACGATTGCCCCGGAGGGGGCGTAGGCGAGCAGCTTGAGGGCGAGGGCGCCGCGGAGCACCGCCTCGGCGTACGGCCCATTGTAGCGGCAGGGCGCCGACCAGGCCCGCCAGAAATCGAGCGACAGCGCGATGACCTCGGCGGCGGACCCCAGGTCGGGAAAGACACTCGGCGCGTCCTCGCTGTAGGCGAGGGCGAGATAGTGGCGCTCGCCCGACCGAACCGTGAGCTGGCCGCGCGCCCGGGCGCCGTCGACGGCGAGGGTGACGTCCGAGCGCAGGTGCAAGAGCCGATGTCCGACCTGCACCCGGACGTCGTGCGGGCCGCGGGATTCCAACCTTGGAACGATGCACCCGTAGCTAAAGCGCGGCACGAAGCGGACCTCGAGCCTGACCGCGCCCGCGATGCCTTCGATCCGCCGAACGATTTCCCGATAGGGCAGCAAGCGCCGGCGCTTCTGCGCCTCGGTCAGGGCCGGCATCAGGTCCAGCAGCTCCACCCTGCCGTCGGCCGTCTCGAAGGTCGTCGCTAAGACATTGGTCGAGTCCAGATAGCGACGGCGCGCCTGGAACGGCTCGATCGGATGGACGTCGAAGAATCCGCCCCGCTCCTGGTCCAGGAGACGGCCGAAGACGGATGGGCTGTCGACATGAGGGACGCACCACCAATCGATCGAGCCGTCCCGCGAAACCAGCGCCGCTGAGCGGCTGTCGCCAATGATTCCATAGTCGGACAAGGGAATGCAGCTCATCCCGCCTCCTGCCCGGTCCCAGCCTGGCCAAGCGCGCCTCGCGCCCGAGGCGTCGGTGGCGCGGACCCCGATCGCTCTGGCACCGCGCTTGCAGACGCCGTTCCCACGTTCGTCGTGGGGGGCACCCATGAAGGTGAATCGGGTGACCACCGTACGGGTTGCGGAGGAGTGCGACAGCCTTGGCGGTGGGAGAATCCAGGTCGCGGTACGGCATGTGCATCGTCTGAGCGAGGCTCGTGACTGGGACCGGGTTATCCGGCTCGATCGCCCAGTTGACTATCCACTTCACTTCCCCGGTGTCCTCGACGTAGGTCGACAATTCTCCCAGGTCGGCATGCTCGCGCCGCGCGTTTCCCATCAGCTCGATGAGCCAGGTTCGCTCCCATCCGTCCCAGACCGATGATTCCAAAGCGCATCGTGAACCCTTCCCGTCGTGAGATTTGGGCACCGCGAACCACGCGCCCATGAGGGCAAAGCAGCACATCGTCCCGACGCGTTCAACGCTATCGCAAAGTGCGTTTTCGCTGGGTGCGCTAGCGCGCGGAGCGGTGATTCTCGGCGCCCGAACCCGAGCGGTGGGTCCGAGCGACGCGGGCGACGGTACTCACCCTTGAGGATCGATCGTGAAGCGGCAGTGGACGTCGCCGGGCCGGTCGCAGCACTCTTGCACGTGCCCCTCGCCAAGCAGCGTCTCGATCAAGGCCCGCATCAGGACACAGACCTCGACGTGGTCGGCGGCGACCGCGACGAGAGGGCAACTGTAGCCGGCGAGAATCAATTGGCCGTTGTCCTCCATGACCTCGACGTCTCCGCCGAGATCGTCGATCACCTCCGCGATCGCTTCGACCCGCGCCCGGCCCGAGCGGCCCAGAACGAACGCCGCTCGTTCGCGCCCCATCCGCTGGCCAATCTCCTGGAGGATCTGGGTCAAGTCACTCTCGCCGTGCCGTTCCTTCAG
>JBOGTX010000697.1:0-4340 GCA_050695695.1 Chloroflexota bacterium | reverse complement strand
CTCCCGGGCCACCCCTGGCCAGCTTAACCGATGGAAACCCGACCGACCGCAATCCATCGGCGACTTCGACCGCCAGCGCGGCCGATAGAAGCTCCGAATACCGCTTCTTGGCGGCTTGCGACGCCGTCGCGGGTGGCAAGACTCCCGCGGCTCGAACCGCATCGACCAAAGACACCACGCCTCTCCTGTCTCAGCGACTCAAGCGCCGAGAACGCAGCATGGTCCAGCCTTCACGTAGCTTTTGCACATCATCTACCGATAGACCAAGACCTTCGCACAAGATGGTCGAGTCGCAGCGCTCCTGTGCCAGGTCAGGCTTACCGAGGCGCAGGAGACCATCGACCTCGGAGAACAAGGCATGCGCGGCAGCCGGATCAAGCCGAGGGAGGGCGATTGCGACGCGCCCTGCTTCGGATGGCTCCAGTTTGAGCATTCCGCCACCAAGGCTATGGCCTTCAATCTCGCAGCTCAGCGCGGTCAACGAGGTCTGCCAGGCAAGGGCCAAATCGCGGGCACTGAGTCCGAAGCCACGGGTCAAAGCGTGAATGCGAACGACCAGGAGGGTATTTGGAGAGACAACGTGGGCCCCGTTCGCGACGAGCCGTGGAGCGGAACCACTCATGTAGGTCAACAGCGCGTCGCCTTCGTAAACGTGTGGGACACTGTACCACGGCCTCCGTACTCGACACTTGTACCGATCGGGAACTCGCGCGCGCACGCCCTCACCCAGATACGCCTGGACCGGGTCCGGTAGATCTCCATCATCCGGTATATCCAGGAGTAGATTGGCATCTCCAGCATCGTGCAATGCTTGCCAATCGTCGTTGCGAAAGCAGAGACCACGCAGGTCAGAGCCGCGACGGACCGCCCTTCTCAGGTACGATGTCGGAATACCAAGAGACAAGACCGCTTCGTTGTCAAGGTGAAAAAAGCCATTATCACCACTCACATAGCCGATGCCCACATCGGCGAGCTCCCCCAACGCGTGGATCTGGGGCAGTTGGCCGAGCCGTCGATAGAGTTCTCGGATCGGTTCTTCCAGGAGGTACTCCGCCGCCCGTCGTTGCGGGCGTCCGTGCGCAAGCTCGCCAATACCAATGCCTGGTGGCAGCTCCAGCTCTGGATTCTGATAATTCGCCAACGCGACGACGTCGGGCAAACTGAGCAACGAGAAGCTCGTGGCGCGGTCGCCCTTTCCAGCCGCTAGCAAGAGAACTGTATCCTCCGAAAGGCCCGGAAAGAGTCTCCGGGAAAAGGTCAGGATCCGAATCAGCCGAAAGCTTCGAGCCAGATAGGCGAGGACCGGGCGCGCGTAGCCAGCGTGCAAAATCTCCGCTGGAACGACCATCGCCAGTCGCCCGTTTGGGGCGACAAAACACGCCGCATGCACGAGAAACGGCGCCCACGAGCTGGTCAGCTGCGAAAGAATAACCCCCGCGCGCCGGGCGCAACGCAAGCCTGCCTTTCGTGCGTCGCCTCGAAACCGATGGTATCGGATAAACGGGGGATTACCAACCACCACATCGATCGCCGGCAGCTCGTCAACGTCAACGTCGAAGAAACTCCGGTGTAGAACCCGCGCCGCTGGCCTCCCTTCGGCGAGCTTAGAAGTCAGGGCGAGGCAAGCCGCTTCATCAACGTCCACTCCAAAAACCTGTCGCCCATGGTCGCCTTCGAGCGCGTCGAGGCGTTCCGCTGCCGCGTTCAGGAAGATGCCGGCTCCAAAGCTCGGTTCGAGCACCGTTTCTCGGCCGCTTACGATGGCCCAGCGCGATAGGAAGCGCGCAATTCGTTCATCCGTGTAATATGCCCCTAGCGCCTTTTTGGAATCGGGGTTAGCTAACGGGCTCGACACCCGCGCTTGGTCAATCGGCGCGGCCTCGGAATCAAGTATTTGCCGCGAGTAGACGTCGAGTCCCCACGCCGTGCCGCTCAGTTGTGGCTGAGTGACGCCGCTAAGAAGCGCGTACGATTCGCTCTCGTCAAGTCGCATGTAGCTCCCCATCAGGGCTCACCCATACCTGTCAGGCCAAGGAAACATCGTCGGCGAGATAAGAGCCCACCGTCCGAAATAGTCACGCTGAGTTGAGCAGCAAGCGCGCATCGATCAGCGATCGATGGCGCCGATAGTACGCGAGAGCAGCTTGGACCGCCTCTAATGGCACTGCATAATCCTGAGCAGCGCGTTCCACGTTGCCATCGACCACTCGCAGGTATCCAATGAGCGCCCACACGGAGATGCCCGACAACCGAAGCCGCGCGTCAGCCTGGCCACCGGGATAACGGTCGGTATCTGGGTCAATGAAGGCATCGATCAGCGTCTGGTCGTCCATCGACGTCGCTCCCTCGAGAAATCGTCAGGTCGATTCTAGCAGACGCCTGGCCCGAGCGGGCACCTGGGCGCCAGGTGGCGCCCGCATGGTAAAATCGCTGAAAGGGCAGTCGTCGTATTCTGTCCAGTGACCTGCCTGGCGCGGGTGCGCGAACGGACCGGCGATCTCACCCCGCCACAGCCGGACGCACTTTGACGACGCGCCACCCGGAGGACTATCGGTGTCCCTGGCGATCACTCAGGCGCGCAAGCGCGGTCCAATCCGCCATCCGGTGGCGCGCCTCGTCGGGTCATCGTCCAGCCGCTCCGCGTTGTGGGTCGTCTTGATGTGCGCGGTCGGACTGCTGGCGTTTACGCTGGTCGGGATCGTCGCCGCGGCCATCTGGCTCATCGCCTGGTTCGGGCAGTTCGCTGGCGCCTTGCCACCACCTGATCAGCTCACCGCCCGCGCGCCGTTTCAGACCACCCCGATACTGGCCGACGATGGCTCGACCGTCCTCTACGAGATCACCGACCCGCAAGGTGGTCGCCGCACGATCGTCAAACTCTCGCAAATGCCGCGCAGTTTGATCGAAGCGACGATCGCGACCGAGGACGCCGGCTTTTTCTCGAACCCCGGCTTTGAGATTCGCGCGATCTTTCGCGCTACGGTGGAAGACCTGGCCCATCAGGAGCTCCTCTCCGGGGCCAGCACGATCACCCAGCAGGTCGTGCGCAACGTGCTGCTGACTCCCCAGGAGCGTCTCGACCGCAGCGGGCGGCGTAAGGTGAAGGAAATCATCATCGCGTATCAGCTCACCCAGACCTACACCAAGGATGAGATCCTCAGCGTCTACATGAATGAGATCCCCTACGGCAATCGCAGCTACGGGGTCGAGGCGGCCGCGGAGACCTACTTTGGCAAGCCCGCCACTCAGTTAGACCTCGCCCAGGCCGCCATGCTGGCCGGCATTCCCCAGGCGCCGTCGTACTACGACCCCTACCAGAATCCGGAAGCGGTGAAGGATCGACAGTCCTACGTTCTCCAGCGGATGGTCGATCAGGGCTACATCAGCGAGAGCCAGGCGAGCGCCGCCGCCGCCGAGCCGCTTCACTTCATCGATCGACAGCGCGCGGCGATCGCGCCGCACTTCGTCAACGACGTCTCGAATCTCCTCCGATCTCAGCTCGGCACCGAGCGCCTTTACCACGGTGGAGATCACGTGATCACGACCCTCGATGTGCCGCTTCAGGCCATGGCCGAGCGGGCCGTCACGTCGAATCCGAGCGTCGCGGCGAAGGGCTCAGGGGTGAACGCCGCGCTCGTCGCGATCGATCCTCGCAGTGGAAAGGTTCTCGCGATGGTCGGGAGCGCCGATTATGGCGATGCGTCGATCGCCGGTGAGGTCAACATGGCGCTCGCGCCACGGCAATCGACCGGTATTCTCGCGCCGTTCACCTACGCGCTGGCGTTATCGCACGGTCAGACCCTTCTCTCGTCGGTCATCGACGAGCCACTGGAGTCGGCCCAGGGAACCGTGCTGCTGAACTCCGCGACCAATCCACACCAATACCTTGGCCCAGTGACGCTGCGCCAGGCCATCGGCCTCGGTCTCGCCGCCCCTGCCCTGCAAATCCTGAAGAATCTGGGGAGTCAAAGCCTGATCGACTTGATGACCAGAAGCGACCTTGCAAGCTTCAAGCAGGAAGTCGACTACACTCCGAGTCTCATCGTCGCGGGCGCGCGGGTTTCTCCGATTCAGGTCGCCCAGGCCTACGCCATGCTCGCCAACGGTGGCACCGCTCACCCGACCTCCGTGATCGATCAGATCGTCGATCCCAGTGGCAAGGTCGTTCTACGGACGCCGGACAAGAGCAGCGCCGCACTCTCGACGGGAGTTGCCTACCTGGTTTCGAGCGCCCTGGCCGATCCGTCAGTCCGACCTCCCGACGTTCAGCGCGCCCTCGATCTGGACCGCCCGGTTGCGTTCCACGCCGCCACCTCGGACGATCGACGCGACTCCTGGGC
>JBOGTX010000696.1:0-2975 GCA_050695695.1 Chloroflexota bacterium | reverse complement strand
GCCCGCGCGCGCGGATCAACGGACCGACGGTCATTGGCGACGATTGCGTGATTGGCGGCGATTCGGTGGTCGAAGAATCCGTGCTCTGGAGTGGCGTGCGGCTCGCGTCGAGGGTTCGCCTGATCGGCGCGATCCTGGGACGCGGCGCGACCGTCGACGAGGACACCACGGTTTCGGGCGGTGCGATCGTGGCCGATGGCTGTTCGATCGGCCCGGAGAACAAGCTCGACCGGGGGATCCGGGTCTGGCCCGGTCACGCCATCCCGCCTCGCATGATTAGCTTTTGAGAGCTCATCGGAAGGAGATTGAAAGGTTGCGCGTTCTGATAACTGGCGTTACCGGTATGGCGGGCAGCCACCTCGCGGAATATGCCCTGACGCTTCCCGGCGTCGAGGTCTACGGAACGTTCCGCTGGCGCAGCCGGATGGACAACCTGAGCGACCTGACCGCGGCGGGGAAAGTCAATCGCATCGCCGGCGGTGGAAACGTCCGGTCGGCGCGCGAGCTGTCGGAACGAATCGCTTCCGAGGCCGTGAGCGGATCCTTAAACTTGATTCTGGGCGATCTGTCTGACCCATCGTCCATGCGCCAGCTCGTGGCCGGCCTCCGGCCCGACCGAATCTTTCACCTCGCCGCGCAGAGCTTCGTGCCCACGTCGTGGGACGCGCCCGCCCAGACGATCGAGCTGAACGTCATCGGCCAGATCCACCTGTTCGAGGCGATCCGCGACGCCGGGATCGATCCGTTGATCCAGGTGGCCGGATCCAGCGAGGAGTATGGTCTGGTCTTCCCCGACGAAGTGCCGATGAAAGAGACGAATCCGCTCCGACCGCTGAGTCCGTACGCCGTGAGCAAAGTCGCCCAGGAGCACCTGGCCTGGCAATACCACCGCAGTTACGGCTTACGAGCGGTCGTGACGCGCGGGTTCAACCACGAGGGGCCGCGGCGGGGCGATATGTTCTCGACGTCGACCTTCGCCAAGCAAATTGCCCAGATCGAAAAGGGACTGAAGCCACCGGTCATCGACGTGGGAGATCTGGAGAGCAAGCGCGACTGGACCGACGTCCGGGATACCGTCCGCGGGTACTGGCTCGCGTTGGAGCGGGGCAAGCCCGGCGAGGTCTACAACGTCGGCTCGGGCGTCTGCCGGACCTGCGACGAGATGCTCCACACGTTGCTCCAGCACACGAGCCACCGAATCGATATTCGGGTCGATCCCTCGCGCCTGCGCCCATCGGACGTGAAGATTCTCTGGGCCGATGTCACCAAATTTCGCGAGCAGACCGGCTGGTGCCCGGAGATCCCATTTGAGAAAACGATGCGCGACCTTCTCGACTACTGGCGCTGCCGGGTCTAAAACCTCCGCTATAATCTCCAGTGGAGACGATCTGCAAGGAGGGGCAGCGAGGATGCCGAACCCGATTATGTTTGGCACTGACGGCTGGCGGGCCGTCATCGCCGACGAATACACCTTCGACAACGTCCGACGGTGCGCCCGGGGCGTTGCCGATCTATTCAAAGAGATTGGCCTGGCCGACCGGGGCGTCGTTGTCGGTTACGATACCCGATTCGAGTCGGACGCGTTCGCGGCCGCGGCGGCGGAGGCGTTAGCCGGCGCCGGGGTCCGCGCCTACCTGTGCCAGCGAACCGAGCCGACGCCCGTCGTGTCGTACACCATTCTCGACAAGCAGGCGGCCGGCGGCATCACGATCACCGCCAGTCATAATCCACCGGTCTACAACGGCTTCAAAGTGCGATCGGACTATGGCGGGGCCGCGGCGCCCGCGACCATCGCCCGATTGGAGCAGTTGATCGCCGCGGTCCCGCCAGCCAGCGTCGAGACCCTGGCGCGCGACGAAGCGATCCGTCGGGGATTGATCGTCGAGATCCAGCCAGCCAACGCCTATCTCGAGCACCTCGCCGGGCTCGTCGATTTCGATACCATCCGCCAGGCCCGGCTGAAAGTCGTCGTCGACCCGATGTATGGCGCGGGAATGGGCTGGTTCCCGAGAATGCTGGGTGGCCAGCACCTCGAGATCATCGAGATCAACGGCGAGCGCAACCCCGGTTTCGGCGGAATCAGCCCGGAACCGATCGCGCGCAATCTCCAGAAGCTGTTCGCGACCGTCCGCGCCGTCTCGGCCAGCGTCGGTCTGGCGACCGACGGCGATGCCGACCGCCTGGGTGTCTGCGACGAGGCCGGGCGGTTCATCGATCAGCTTCGGGTGTATAGCCTGTTGGCCCTCTACCTGCTCGAGGTCCGCGGTTGGCGGGGGCCGATCGTCAAGACGCTCTCGACGAGCTCGATGCTCGATCGGTTGGGTGAAATCTACCAGGTCCCGGTCTACGAGACCGGCGTCGGCTTCAAATACGTCGCGCCAAAAATGCTGGAAACCAACGCACTGATCGGCGGCGAGGAAAGTGGCGGTTACGCCTTCCGTGGACACATCCCCGAGCGCGACGGCATCCTCGCCTGGTTGTTCATCTTGGACATGATGGTCAAGCTCGACAAGACACCGTCGCAACTGGTGGAATACCTGTTCCGTAAAGTGGGCCAGCACTCGTACGATCGCCTCGACGCCCACTTCCCGGCCGAGGCGCGGCCCGAGATTGTCGCGCGACTCGAACGGGCTGAGCCGACTGCGATCGCGGGCACGAGCGTCGCCCGGATTCTTCGAGACGACGGATTCAAGTACCTGCTCGACGACGGAAGCTGGCTACTCATCCGCTTCAGCGGCACCGAGCCGATCATGCGCATTTATGCCGAAGCGGAGGCACCGTCGCGGGTCGAGGAGATCTTGAAAGCCGGTCAGTTCATGGCCAGAGTATGAGCCGCTTCCCGTGCCGGCCGTTTGACAGGCACCGCGTGCCCTGCGTATAATCGAGGGGAGATCGGGTCAGGTAGGGTAACGATTGAATGCTGCCGGACGTCGGTCGCGTCGTTGGATCGAGTATGTGACGTGGGCATCGGAACC
>JBOGTX010000695.1:0-4544 GCA_050695695.1 Chloroflexota bacterium | reverse complement strand
CGTCGAGCTGGGGCTCGACGACCTGCGCCGCTACGCGAATTGGCTTCGCGAGGAACGAAGGAACGACCCGCGATCGCGGCGGCGTAAGGTGGCCTCGGTGAAGGCATTCTTCGCCTACCTCAAAGGCCAGGGATTCCGGGACGACGACCCGGCCGAGCGCCTGATCTATCCGAGCGCCGAGCCGCACCTGCCGGAGTTTCTCGAAGCGAGCGAAGAAGCCAGGCTGCTTGCCGCGGTGGAGAGACCGATGTGGCGCGCGTTGATCGTCACCTTGCTCGACACCGGCCTCAAACGCGACGAGGTGCTCGCCCTCCATCCCGCCGACGTTTATCTCGACCCCGAACGGCAGGAGGGCAGCTACCTGACGATTCGCGCCGCGAACGAGGCTCGGCGGATCCGGGCTCGCACCCTCGCGCTCACCACCCGCCTGGTGAGCGAGCTTCGCACCCAGATCGACACCGGCGCCGGCGATCGGGTTTTTCCGATCTCGGTGCGCGCGGTGAACGCGATCGTCGAAACGAGCGGTCAGCGCGCTGGTTTGCGCAAACGCGGCCCGATCAGCCCTCAGATGCTCCGGGATACCTTTGCGATCCGCGAAGTCCGGCGACGCATGGTCCTGGAAAGCGGGTCTCGTCGCGCGGGTGTCTCGGATCGCGAGCTAGCGAGCGTCCAGGCACGTCACGACCTCGAAGTCTGCGACCTCCTCGGTTTGGCCCCGGTTGGCACCAACGATCCGATCGCCCGCTATCGAATCCTCGCCGCGGCCGGGCTGCCCGCCGATCGCTGATCGTCGGCCGCGCCGCGGGGGTCGGATCCGGTGTGGCACAGGTGTTGCGCGGACGCTACCTTTCGACGCGGCTTGGCGCCAGCCAGGAGGACGCGGTGGGTGAATTGGAGCAACCATCTCTCGCGGAATTCGCGCGCTACCTGCCGCGCGTCGGGCTGATTTGCCTGAGCGACCAGGAGCTTCGTTCGATTCCGGTTCACGCCGAGCCCCCACCACAGGACGAGTTCTTGAGCCTGGGCGAGCTTCCCCCCGGCGCGCCACCGCTGGCTCCCAGCCAGTTTCGCTTCGTCGGCACCCGCCAGCTTTACGTGTACCACGCCCAGGTACCACCGCACCTCTGGCACCGCCTGGCGACCGGCCTCCAGGTCCCTCGCCCAAGTGGCAGCGGAGGGACCGGCATGTTCGGCAACGCCGACGAGCAGGCAGTCGACGAGGAAGACCCAGCCCAGAGCTGGCGCGTCCTCAACGCGGGCGAGGCGTATCGTCCGCCGGAGCTGTAGAATAAGACCAAACTCCACCGTCGAGGAAGAACCCTTGCCACGCACCGCTCGCCAGGCGATTCGATCCTGGTACGCCAGCCATCCCAAAACTTTCTGTCCGGTCGTCGGTCAGTGCATCTGCCCGGCGCGCGGCTGCGACAATCCGGCGATTCGCGCGGATCCGCGCTGCAATCTCGACCTCAAGCAGGCGCAGGCCGCAGCCCGGCCGGCCGAGAGCGACGAGCTTCGCGGCTGGATCTATGACCTGCGCGATTCGCCGGACGGCCGCCGCTACCTCCTCAACTTCGGGTACAATCGCGCGCTGCTCGACGACTTTCGCCAGCTGATCCCGGCCGCGGCGCGCCGCTTCGATCCGGAGACCCGAGAATGGGCGGTTGATAAGATCTATGCGAACGTTCTGCGGAGCCTCTTCCAGAACTTCGATCGCTTTCTCGTCGCGCGGTTCGAGTGGCTGAAACGTCCCAGGGCCGCTCCACCAAAGGAGTCGCCGCCAAATTGACCGCCCCGGACGAAGTCCCTAGAATAGGCCGCATGGACGGAGATAGCTTCGGCTCGGTTCTCCGGTCGCTTCGCGAGGGCGCTCACCTGAGCCAGAGCGCGGTGGCGCGCCGAGCGGGGCTGGACCCGAGCTTCGTGAATCGCCTCGAAAGCGGTCAGCGAAACGCCGAGCGATCGATTGCCGAGCGGCTGGCCCAGGCGCTCGAGCTGGAGCCTGCCCAGGCCGATCGCCTGCTCGCGGCGGGCGGCTACCTGCCAACCCTCTTCGCCCGAGTCGGTTTGCGCGATCCGACCCTCGAGATCGTCGCCCGAATCCTCGGGGACGAGAGCCTATCGCCAAACGAGCGCGACGACTTTCGCGAGATCATTCGTCTGATCGGCACGCGGTGGCTGCGACGCGGGCCGGATGATTGCCCCGAAATCGGGTGACGCGCCCGAAGCACGGTGATATCCTAAGATCGCGTCGAGTCGATTGGAAAGGAGAACGAACCGTGATCGGTCAGCAGGAAGGGTTGATCCGGGCCGGCAGCGTCGACGAGGTAACGTCCAAAGGGTGCGTCGTGGTGAGCGCCGAGCGCCACGGCATCGCCGTCTTCTACCACGACGGCCGCTTCTACGCCGTCGACAACCGCTGCCCGCACATGGGCTTTCCCTTGAGCAAGGGGAGTCTGCGCTGCGGAGTCCTCACCTGTCACTGGCACCACGCGCGCTTCGATCTGGAAAGCGGAGGGACGTTCGATCCCTTCGCCGACGATGTCCGAGTCTATCCAACCCACATCGAGGATGGGCAGATTTGGATCGACGCCCGGGCCGGGGCCAGTGACCGCATCGGGCGCGCGCTCGCTCGGCTCCAGGATGGGCTGGAACAAAACCTCGGGTTGGTGACGATCAAGGCGGTGCTCGCGCTCCTGGACACCGGGGTGCCGGCCCGCAAGCTGCTGGAAGTCGGCGCCGAATTTGGCGCGCGGTATCGGGCGGCGGGCTGGGGGCCGGGTCTGACGATCCTGACCGCGATGGGGAACGTGGTCGACCTGCTCGCCCCTGAGGAGCAGGCGCTCGCGCTCTACCACGGGCTGGTGCACGTCGCGACCGACAACGATGGTCAGCCGCCCCGGTTCGACCGCGAGGCCCTGCCGACCCGTGACGTGCCCCTCGACCGTCTCAAGCTGTGGCTCCGACAATTCGTCGAAGTGCGCGACAGCGAGGGCGCCGAGCGGGTCGTCCTGACCGCGGTCGCGAATGGCGCGCGGCCGGCCGAGGTGGCCGACATGCTGCTGGCCGCGGCCACCGATCATTATTTCCTGAACGGTGGCCACACGATCGACTTCTTGAACAAGGCGTTCGAGCTGCTCGGGCGGAGCGGCTGGGACCAGGCGTCGACCGTCCTGCCAAGCCTGATCGGCGGCCTGGCGCGGGCGCAACGCAGCGAAGAGAACAACGCCTGGCGCCACCCGATCGATCTGGTCGCCCTAGTCGATCCGGCGCTCGATCGCCTTCCCAATCTGCTGGCCGGCGATCGAACCGCGACCTCCGCGTGGGATGAATTCGCCGCGCTGGTCGAGACGATGCTCGGCGATGACCCAACCGCCATCGTGGACGGACTGGTCGGCGCACTGGAAGCTGGCGCGTCGATCTCCGACCTCTCCGGCACCCTCGCCTACGCCGCCGCGCTCCGGGCCGCGCGTTTCCACACCAGCAACGAGTTCGGGGACTGGATCACCGTTCTTCATACCTTCAGCTACGCCAACGCCCTGCATCAGTGCCTGAAGCGCGCGCCGTCTCCGGAAGGGGCGCGCGGCATCTTCCACGGCGCGATGCGGCTGTACCTCGACCGGTTCCTGAACATGCCCGCCGCCCGCCTGCCGGTCGACGGCGGAAAGATCCGGACCGCGACTGCCCCGGCGGACGGCGAGCGCCTTTTGAGCGACCTGGTGGCCCTGCTCGACCGCGAGCAGCAGGTGAATGCCGCCGGCAATCTGGTCTATCGCTATCTGGTCGAGGGGTTTCCGGCCGACCGACTGATCCAGACCCTCGGTCAGGTCCTGCTGCGGGAGGACGCGGAGTTTCACAGCTACCAGATGCTCGAAGCCGGCGTCCAGCAGTATCGAGAGCTCGCCGCGATCCGGCCAGGCGAAGCGCGGTACGTCCTGGTCGGCGTCGCCCGGTATCTCGCGGCGCACGCGCCAACGTCACGGGCGATGCTGCAGACGGCCCGGATCGCCATGCGCCTCCACCGCGGCGAGGATCTGACCGAGCCGGACGGCGAGTGACCGTTCGGGTCGTCCAGCAAGATTGCATCGCGTTCTTGAGCGAGCTCCCGGCCGGATCGGTCGACGTGATCGTCACCGATCCGGCCTATTCCGGCATGAACCGGCACCTGATGTTCGGTAAGGGGAGGATCGTCGGCGATTACCAATCGCCCGGCAACGACCGCTGGTTCTGTGAGTTTCACGACGATCCCGACGCCTACCGTCACTTCCTCCGCCAGTGTCAGCGTGTCCTGGCCGAGGGAGGACATTTTTATGTCATGTTCGATTCGTACTCGTTGCTGTCGCTCGGCGGGCTGGTTCGCGACGTCTTCGACGTCAAGAACGTCATCGTCTGGGACAAGGTCAACCTGGGCATGGGGCACTACTTTCGGCGGCGCCACGAGCTGATCGTCTTCGCGACGAAAGGGCGACGCAAGCTCTCGCGCCGCGACATTCCCGACGTCTGGCGCTTCCGTCGGATTCACCCGCCGCGCTACCCGACCCAGAAGC
>JBOGTX010000694.1:0-2192 GCA_050695695.1 Chloroflexota bacterium | reverse complement strand
TCCGGGTTCACCCCGGTACGTCGTTGGCGGAAGGTGTCTCTTCTCGACGTGGCATCGCGCCAGGCCAGCCTGAGCGTCGGCGGCTCGCGGACCGATCGTCGCTGCCGTCGCGGGTCACGCCGATTATATCCACTCCGTCCGGCAGAGTGAATGGCTTCTTGACTGTTTTGAGAACGAGATTTCATTGGACGAGCGCGCACCGGCGCTTGCATGCAGTTCCTCGATCGGGTACGGTAGCTTCGGTCGCGGCGTGGTCTGGCGCGACTTTTCCGGACCGTGTTGAATGGGACGGATGCACCACGAAGGCCGAGATGTTTCTCGCTAGCTTTTCGCGGTTTTTTCGCGCCGTTTCGCGCCTTTCGTGGTCCAAACGCCCGCCCACCATCAACCCTGAAACGGAGGAGCAACCCCTTGAAAATCACCAAACTCGAGCTGATTCACGTCAAGCCGCGCTGGCTGTTTTTGAAGATGCACACCGACGAGGGGATCGTCGGCTGGGGCGAGCCGGTCGTCGAAGGCCGCGCCCGCACCGTGGCGACCGCGGTCGAGGAGCTCGGAACCTACCTGATCGGCAAGGATCCGCGCCAGATCGAGCACCACTTCCAGGCGATGTATCGCCACCAGTTCTACCGAGGCGGACCGGTCCTCTGCAGCGCGATCAGCGGCGTCGAGCACGCGATGTGGGACATCTACGGCAAGTCGCTCGGCTTGCCGATCTACCGATTGCTGGGCGGCCCGACCCGCCAGAAGATCCGGGTCTACGCGCACTCGGGCGGGCCGACGCCGGCCGAGGCCGCGGCCGCGGCGAAGACGCGGGTGGCCGAGGGGTTCACCGCGCTGAAGACCGGCTTTGGCGGCGCGGTCCGCCTGATCGACACCCCGGCCTACGTCGCGCGCTGCGCCGAGCAGTTGGCGGCGATGCGCGAGGCGGTCGGCAACCAGATCGACATCGCGGTCGATCTCCACGGGAAGTTCAGTCCGGCCACCGCGATTCGGGTCATCAAGGAGCTCGAGCCGTACCACCCGATGTTCGTCGAAGAGCCCTGCTTGAATGAAAACGTCGATACCCTGGTGACGATCGCCCGCTCGACGACGATCCCGATCGCGACCGGCGAGCGCCTGTTCACCCGCTGGGGCTTCCGGGAGGCGATCGAGAAGCAGGCAGCGGCGATCTTCCAGCCCGACCTCTCCCACGCCGGCGGGATCTTCGAGGTGCGCAAGATCGCCGCGCTGGCCGAGACCTACTACGCCGGCGTCGCGCCCCACTGTCCGCTCGGACCGATCTCGCTCGCCGCCGGCCTTCAGCTCGACGCGTCGATCCCGAACTTCGTCTGCCAGGAGCACGTCAGCCTGGGGGCCGGCTACCTGAAGCAGCCCTTCGTGATCAAGGATGGCTACGTGGATCTGCCGACCGGCCCCGGCCTCGGGATCGAGGTCGACGAGGAAGCCTTGCAAGACAAGATCTTCGACGGAAGCTGGTCCAATCCCCAGACCTACCACGACGACGGCTCGGTGGCCGACTGGTAGAAATGGCGAGGGGCAGGGGGTGAGGCAACGGCCCCGTTGGGCTATAATACAAGTAACGACCGAAGGCGCGGCCGGCGTGACGCGAAGCGAGAAGGGGTGCCGGTGGGAGGAAGGGGCCGGATCCGATGATCTGGCGTTTCCCGAGCCGAAGCGAAGACGCCTGGGTTCTGCGGCCGGCCACCTGGCTCGTGCTCCTGACGGTGCTGGCCGGCGGGGTGTGCCCGGCCCTCTACGGCGATCAAGTGCCCCACGAGCACCTCTTCGTCGGCGGCTCACCTCCCGCCGGCTGGGAAAGCCACGCGCATCCCAATCCGCTCGTCACCTTCCTCGACCGGTCGGCCAACCCGATCGTCGAGGCGACCACCTCGGCGACTACCCCGCCGGGCAAGGGACTCGCGCCGGTCCGGGTCATCTCGGTCTACGATGGGATGGTGGCGGTTCTCTCGATCATCGCCGTGACCGTCGCCATTCCTTGCCTCGCGAGCTTGCCCCGGCCTGATCCCGGGCGCGAGGTCGTGTTCGTCTCGCGGCCGCTCCGTCCCCTGACCAGTCATCGCCCGATGACTCCGCCCCCTCGGAGTGCCTTGATGTTTGCCCGTTGACATTAAACGCAATCTGATGAGGGAGATCTCATGTCATTTTCATGGCTCCGCCGGACCCTGGTG
>JBOGTX010000693.1:0-3697 GCA_050695695.1 Chloroflexota bacterium | reverse complement strand
GTATCGCGTAAGGACGAGGGCCGTTTGGATCACGAATCGAATGGCGCGAAAGCGACGCGAAACGCGCAAAAACTCGCCGGGGCGCCGCCGCGCTGGCTTGAACCGAGGTTACGGTGAGCGAGCGACTTGGAATCGGTGTGGTCGGGGTCAATCCGCGGATCCGCCGGACGATTCTCGGCGGGTTGGCCGGGTCGAAACGCGCGCGATTGGCGGCCGTCGTCAGCCGGGACGCCGAGAAGGCCGCGCGGACGGCGAGCGAATTCGATTGCGCCGCCTATACTTCGCTGGCGGCCATGCTCGCCGATCGGTCGGTCCACGTGGTGTTCGTCTGCACGCCCCACCACCTCCATCGGCCGATGTCGCTCGAGGCGCTCGCGGCGGGAACGCGGGTGATCTGTGAGAAGCCGCTGGCCTTGAGCGTCGCCGAGGCCGAGGACATGGCCAACGCCGCCCGGCGGACCGGTCTGGCCACCGAGGTCAACTTCACGTACCACTCGCTGGGTGGCCATTGCTTTGTCGAGCGCCTGCTGCGCGAAGGGGCGATCGGTCGTCTCAACCACCTCAGCCTGACCTACTGGCAGGCGCGGCAAGGCTTGCCCGGCGCGAAGCCGGCGGACGCGTTGCTCGACGTGGGATCCCACCTGCTCGATCTGGTGTGCTGGTGGGCCGAGGCCGGTGGCGCCGGCGAGGTCAATTCGATCGTCAGCCAGGAAGGCGGTCGGGTCGGCGCGGAAGATCGGCCGATCCTGACCGCGCTGGCGCGAACGACCGGCGGCGCGCTGGTCAGCGTCCAGGCGAATCGGGCAGCCGCGGGCTGGCGCAACGGAATGGAGTGCGTGCTGGCCGGCGAGAAGGGCTCGCTCGCTTTGAGCTTCGACACCGACGCGGCGACGGTGCGGGGCGCCCGATTCGGAGACAGTCGTCCCGAGGGCGCCTTCCAGGAGATGGGGCTTCCACCGGAGCTTCAGGTCAGCTACGCCGATTTCCCTGCCTACCACATCGATCGCCTGGCGGCGGGCCTCCAGGGTGACCTTGACTTCCCCGATTTCGCCTACGGCCTCCGCGTCCAGCGCCTGCTTGACGCGGCGCGGACGTCGATCCGCGAGCGACGGTGGGTCGACGTCGTGGCTGGACGGAATGACAACGCTGATCGATTCGACTGATGCAGCGATCACCCGGCCCTTTCCGATGCTGCTCTGCCTTGGGCAGGAATGACACCCCGCGGGTGTCATTCCTGCCCAAGAATCCGAGGTCAGGTAATCGTGATCTGGGTCGCGCGGTCGAAGGAGTGCATGTGGGCAAGGTCGAGCGCGACTTCCATCTGCTGGCCGGCTCGAATCGGCGTCCGGGCGTCCATCTTCGCGACGAACTCGGTGTCGCCGCTTAGCAGGTAGACGAACTGCTCGCTACCGAGTGGCTCGACCACGTTCACCTGGACCTTCATCGTGCTGTCGGCCGGAACGTTCTGGACGGTCGCGCGATCGACGATGTCTTCGGGGCGGATCCCGAAGACGATCTCTTTGCCGAGGTTCGAGACCAGCTTCTCGGCCTTGTCGGCCGGGACGCGCACCTTGAAGGTGTTGCCGTCGATATACATCGCGTCGGGGGTCCCGACCAGCTTGGCATCGAAGAAGTTCATCGCCGGGCTGCCGATGAAGCCGGCCACGAACATGTTCGACGGACGGTCGTAGAGCGTCTGTGGCGTGTCAAGCTGCTGGAGGATGCCATCGCGGAGGACGGCGATCCGGCTGCCCATCGTCATCGCCTCGGTCTGGTCGTGGGTGACGTAGATGACGGTGGTCTGGAGGCGCTGGTGCAGCTTGATCAGCTCGGCGCGGGTCGCGACGCGCAGCTTCGCGTCCAGGTTGGACAGTGGCTCGTCCATCAAGAACACCTTGGGCTCGCGGACGATCGCGCGGCCGAGGGCGACGCGCTGGCGCTGGCCTCCTGATAGCTGCTTCGGCTTGCGGTTGAGCAGGGCGGCGATGCCGAGAATCTCGGCCGCCTCGTGAACGCGGCGGTCGATCTCTTTCTTCGGAGTGTGGCGGAGCCGGAGACCGAAAGCCAGGTTGTCGTAGACGCTCATGTGCGGGTAGAGGGCGTAGCTCTGGAAGACCATCGCGATGTCGCGGTCCTTCGGGGCCACGTCATTGACCAGACGCTCGCCGATGTAGATGTTACCGGCGCTGACTTCCTCGAGACCGGCGATCAGCCGCAAACAGGTCGACTTGCCACAACCGGAGGGACCGACCAGAACCAGGAACTCCTTGTCTTTCACCTCGATGGTCATGTCGTTCACGGCAGTGACTTCGCCGAACCGCTTCGTGACGTGCTCCAGGGTTACACTGGACATTCAAAACCTCCTCGCAGAATCCTTGTGATTCGGTTGAACTGTAACCCAGCGTCGCGACGCTCGGTCGAGCCGCCTCGCCGTGCCGGGTCCAGCCATCCGAGAAAACCGAACTCTTCGGTAAGCTCGCGCAACAAGTGCGCGAACGGGCTTTACGCCAATACCGCTTCTCCCGAATCGACTGTGACGCCATCGGGTCCGATCTCGAAGTTGCCCTGGCCCACCTCCGTCAGATATTTCCTCGCCCAGCTCGGAATGCGCGCATTATAGCACGGTCATTCCGCGTTGAATAGGGGTCGTATCCAGTATTCAGGCATCTTCGAGGCTCACCTGAAACCCCTAAGCCAAATGAAAGAATTCCTCGAGAACCAGCAAGCCCTCGTCCGGGCGCCGGCCTTCGAGCCCTTCGAAGAACGGGGCCATATCCTTTTGCCAGCGCAGGTTGACCTCGCGCTCGGCCATTCCAGCCTGGGCGTTCGCAAAATTATCCGTTTCGAGGTAGCCGAAGATCAGGCCATCGTCCCGCATGAACAGACTGTAGTTGTGCCAGCCAGTTTCCCGAAGCGCCTGGAGCATGTCGGGCCAGACCGCGCGATGGCGCTCCTTGTACTCCGGAATCCGTTCTGCCTTGACCTTGAAGCAAAACCCAACCCGAGTCATGACTTGCCTCCTGATTAGAAAATAGTAGACCGATGCTATCATAATGCCCCTGGTTCTTGCGTCAGGGCGCCGCTTGGAGGATACTCCGGTCAAAGAGAGATTTTTCGACGACGCGCGATCCAAGCGCGCCGGACCGGAGTAACCCGTGGCGATACGCGAGATTCAGGACCAGCCGGCCGACCTCATCCGGCGATACCGAGTCCTTTGCGAAGCGAGTGGCATCGCCCGAGCGAGCCGGGTTCCGCTCGCGCTGGCCGTCCAGTCAGAGCTTGCCGACTTGCAGCGTCAGATCACCCGGCTGCTCGCGGATTCCACTCCCAGCGCCGGAGGTCCGGTCGACCTGCCGCGCCAACGGGAGGTCGCGCCCGCGGCGCCGCGAGCGCTGACGTCGGTTCCCCGGCCGAGCCCAGAGCCCGAAACGGTGGAGGAAGCTCCCGCCACGCGACCTGAGGACCTGACCGCGACGATCTTCACCGATGGGGCGGCCGAAGGCAACCCCGGCCCGGGCGGCTATTGCGCGCTGGTTCGCATCCCCGGGCGGCCCGATCGCGAGCTATCGGGTAGCTCGATCCACACGACCAACAACAAGATGGAGCTCTCGGCGGCGATCGCCGGGCTGAGGGCGGCGGCGGACGCCGGCATCGCCGGCGTGACGGTGATCAGCGACAGCGAATACCTGGTCAAGGG
>JBOGTX010000692.1:0-4444 GCA_050695695.1 Chloroflexota bacterium | reverse complement strand
AGCGGTGATTATGCCATTGGTCCTTTCGGCGCGTCAACCGAAAACGAGGTGGTGCCCGCGTCCGGGCTATTTCACCGCGCGATCTCGCCCTTGACTTTTCTTCGGACCGAAGAGTATATTATCCGCGGCCCGCCCCGGGCGCGGTGGACGCGGGAACCGTGGGTGTCTGTGCCATGCGCACGACCCGACGAGAAATCCGTGGCGCAGGTGTCGTCGCGCCGCTTGGGGAAGGAGCGAATGGGTTGTCGTATCCGGCCTCCTAGGGGGCTACGGTTCGTCAAGGTTCCTCTACTCGCTTGCGCAGCCCTGATGGTCGCCGGGTGTACGCCCGGCCCGCAGGATGCCCTAGCTCCCGTTGGTCCAGTCGGCGTGATGGAGAGTAGCCTCTACAATCTCATTTTCTGGATCGCGGTTGTC
Source organism: Chloroflexota bacterium (assembly GCA_050695695.1). Taxonomy (GTDB): domain Bacteria; phylum Chloroflexota; class UBA6077; order FW602-bin22; family CADDYW01; genus JAJPKB01. The sequence goes on along the minus strand of JBOGTX010000692.1, from coordinate 4,027 downwards.
GTCTTCGTCATCGTCGAAGGTCTACTGGTGTATACCATTTTCCGGTATCGCCGCAAGGGCGACGATGGCCTGCCTCAACAGACCCACGGTAACACGATGCTCGAGCTCACCTGGACGATCATTCCTTGCCTCATTTTAATTGGCATCGCGGTGCCTACCCTGACCACGATCGCCTCGGCAGCCACGGTGCCCCCCGGCGGAAATATCTTGAACGTCCAGGTTTACGGACATCAGTGGTGGTGGGAGTTCGATTATCCCAGCCAGAAGATCGTGACGGCTGACGAGCTGCATATTCCGGTCGGAACAAAGATCGCGTTGAGCATTCAGTCGAAAGACGTGATTCACTCGTTCTGGGTTCCCAAGCTTGGCGGCAAGATCCAGGCGATTCCGGGGCGAGACAATACCATGTGGTTCCAGGCCGATCAGACGGGCGAGTATTACGGACAGTGCTATCAACTGTGCGGTACGTCCCACGCGAATATGCGCTTCCGGGTCTTCGTCCAGTCCCAGGCTGATTTCGACAAGTGGGTTGCCGATCAGCAGTCCGTTGCCACGACGCCGACCGAAGCCGAGGCCGCGAAAGGCGCGCAGGTCTTCGCCACCGGGCCGTGCATCGCCTGCCACACGATCGCTGGAACCAAGGCGAATGCAAAGATTGGCCCCGATCTGACCCACTTCGGCAGTCGGACCACGATCGCGGGCGCATTGCTGGATAACAACCCGAAGGACCTGGCGATGTGGCTTCACGATCCGCCTGGTGTCAAGCCGGGAAGCTTAATGCCGAACTATCACTTGTCGGATGACCAGGTGAACGCGCTGGTGGCGTACCTGGAAAGTCTGAAGTAGGAGGCAAGACGATGGCAACCGCCGAGCACGCCATACCGATGAGCCATCCAAGCCCCAAGAGCTACAACGGTATCTGGAGCTGGATCTTTACCGTCGATCATAAGAAGATCGGGGTGATGTACGGGGTCACCGCGGTCGTCTTCTTCCTGATCGGCGGCATCGAGGCGCTGCTGATCCGATCACAGCTGATGTTCCCGAACGGCACGGTGGTGTCGCCGGACACCTATAACGAGCTGTTCACGATGCACGGCACGACGATGATCTTCCTGGCGCTGATGCCGCTCAGCGTCGCCTTCTTCAATATCGTCGTGCCGCTGCAAATTGGCGCCCGAGACGTGGCGTTTCCGCGTCTCAACGCGTTTAGCTACTGGGTGTTCCTGTTCGGCGGCCTGCTGTTGAACTCGAGCTTCCTCTTCGGCGGCGGGCCGAACGCCGGCTGGTTCGGCTACGCCAACCTGACCGAGCTGCCGTTCAACAACGCGACCCACGGCATCGACTTCTGGGTGATGGGCCTGCAGATTCTCGGTGTCTCGTCGATGGCGGGCGCGTTCAACTTCCTGGTGACGATCATCAACGCGCGCGCGCCCGGCATGACTTTCATGCGCATGCCGCTCTTCACCTGGATGACCCTGGTAACCTCATTTTTGATGGTCTTCGCCTTCCCGGTCCTGACCGTCGGGCTGATCGAGCTGATGTTCGACCGCCTGATCGGGACCAACTTCTTCAATCCGCAAGCGGGTGCCGAGCCATTACTCTGGCAGCATTTGTTCTGGCTCTTCGGGCATCCCGAGGTGTACATCCTGATTCTTCCGGCGATGGGGATCGTGTCGGACGTTTTGCCGACCTTCTCCCGGAAGCCGCTCTTCGGATACCCGGTGGTCGCGTACTCCGGCGTCGCGATTGGCTTCATGGCCTGGGGGGTGTGGGCGCACCACATGTTCTCGGCTGGCCTCGGTCCGGTCGCCGACTCCGTCTTCTCGATGACGACGATGCTGATCGCGGTGCCCACGGGAATCAAGATCTTCAACTGGATCGCGACCCTCTGGGGTGGTCAGGTTAGCTTCAAGACGCCGTTGCTGTTCGCCCTCGGGTTCATCGCCATGTTCACGATTGGCGGCTTGAGCGGGGTCATGCTCGCGTCGCCGCCCGCGGACTGGCTGGAAAACGACACCTACTTCGTCGTCGCGCACCTTCACTACGTGCTGTTTGGCGGCACGATCTTCGGCCTGTTCGCCGGTATCTACTACTGGTTCCCCAAGGTGACCGGTCGCATGCTCGATGAGACCTTTGGTCAAATTCACTTCTGGGGGACACTGATTGGCTTCAACGTCACCTTCGGTGGCATGCACGTGCTGGGAATGGATGGCATGCCGCGCCGCATCTACACCTACCCGGTGGGGATGGGCTGGGATTTCTGGAACTTCGTCGCGACGATTGGCGCGTTCACGATCGCGGCGTCGACCCTGGTGTTCATCTACAACTTCTTCTCCAGCGTTCGCTACGGGAAGCTGGCCGGAGGCGATCCCTGGGACGGCCGGACGCTCGAATGGAGCATACCGTCACCACCACCCCATTACAACTTCGCGGAAATTCCGGTCGTCCACGCGCGGGATCCGTTCTGGGTGCAGAAGTACGGGGATCCCGGACACGGGCACGGACGAATGGCGCCGGTCCCAATCGCCGGGGGCTCCCACGAGCTGGACGATTCGGAGCACGACGCGGAACACCACCTGAATATCCCGATGCCCAGCGAGTCGTTTTACCCGATCATCGCGGCCGCGGGCCTGGCCCTGATCTTTACTGGCCTGCTGATTGGCTTGCCCCTGGGGAATCCGCGGCCAAACGATTTTCCGCCAAGCTGGGTCTCGTTCCTGGGCGCGCTCGTGCTGTTGTACGGGGTGTACGGTTGGGCGCTCGAGCCCTCGATGCCTGAGTAATTGTCGTAACCGCGGAGGAATACATTGGCCGAAGCATCCCTGGCCGGGCACGCGCCAGTCGAGCACGCGACAACCACCGGCCTGAATCACCGCAAGGTGCTCATGTGGGTGTTCCTGGGGTCGGAGTGCCTGTTTTTCGGGTCGTTGATCTCGACCTACCTGGTATATCGGGATCACAGCCTGGTGGGCCCCTTTCCTCAGGATACCTTCGACATTCCCTACACCTCGGTTAGCTCCTTCGTCCTGCTGATGAGCAGCCTGACGATGGTGCTTGCCCTGGCGGCGATCCAGCGCGCGAACGTGAAAGAAATGCGCGTCTGGCTCGCCGCGACGGCGCTGCTCGGGACGATTTTCCTGGGCGGCCAGGTGTACGAGTTCACCGAATTCGTCAACCATGGCTTATCATTGAGTAAGAACCTGTTTGGCACCACGTTCTTCGTCCTGACCGGATTTCATGGGGCTCACGTGACCATCGGCGTGATCATGCTGCTCTCGTTGTTCTTGAACTCGTTACGTGGGAAGATTAGACAGAAGGACAGCCTGACCGTCGAGCTGGTCGGGTTGTATTGGCACTTCGTCGACGTGGTGTGGGTGGTCATCTTCACCGTGGTGTACCTGTTGCCGTACTGAACTGTGAGGGAGAGCGATGCAGACGAACGTTGCCGAGACGACGCAGGCGCACCTGAAGTCGCACAGTCATCCGAGCGCATTGGAGTACGTGAGGATCGCCATCGTCCTCGCGATTATCACGGGCGCGGAAGTATGGGTCTACTATCAAGAGTCGCTGCACTCGGTCATGGTGCCCATTCTTCTCGTGTTGTCGGCGTGCAAGTTCACGCTGGTGGCAATGTTCTACATGCACCTGAAGTTCGACAATCGACTGTTTTCGGCATTCTTCTCCGGCCCACTGGCGTTGGCGTTCGCGGTCATGATCGCGCTGATTACTCTTTTCCATCGGGTGCTGTTCGGACTCTGAAGTCAGCCAGCTTGTCACGGAGGTCGCGATGACGCCGTGGTCAATCGCGGATTGGTCGTTCGAGCCGGGAGTTATCGTCGGTCTGGTGTCGATTTCGGCAGCCTACGTGATCGGGTTGCGGCGCCTTCGTCCGCGGACGCTCTGGGACGAGCAGGTCGTCTCGGCCGGCGAGCTGATCGCGTTTGCCAGCGGCGTCTTGCTGCTGGCGGTGGCGCTGATCTCGCCGCTCGACACCTTGAGCGACTACCTGTTCAGCGCCCACATGATG
>JBOGTX010000691.1:0-8611 GCA_050695695.1 Chloroflexota bacterium | reverse complement strand
TATTAACCCGGAGCGGTTGGAGCTGATTGGCGCCCTCGCCAATCGGCTCGTGCGGGAGCGAGGGACCGGGGCGAGGATCGAGACGACGACCGATCGGCGCGCGGCGCTCGACGGCGCCGACGATGTGATCGTGACGATTCAGGTGGGCGGCGTGGCAGCGGTGCGCCCGGACGTGGAGATTCCCCATCGTCACGGCGTGGATCAGGCGGTGGGCGACACCCTCGGGCCGGGCGGCGTCATGCGCGGACTCCGGACGATCCCGGTCATCCTCGAGATCTGCCGCGACATGGCCGAGTTGTGCCCGAACGCGCTGCTGATCAACTACTCGAATCCGATGTCGATGATCTGCTGGGCGGTGGCCGAAGCGACGTCCATCCGGGCGATCGGCCTCTGCCACAGCGTTCAGGGCACCTCCCAGCAGATCGCGCGGTACGTCGGCGTGCCGTACGAGGACGTCGCCTACTGGGTCGCCGGAATCAACCACCAGGCGTGGTTCCTCCGGTTCGAGGACCACGGCGTCGACCTCTACCCGCGCTTGCGCGAGGCGATGCTGGATTCGGAGAACTACGCGAAGGATCCGGTGCGCTTCGAGCTGATGCGCGCCTTCGGCTACTTTCCGACCGAATCCAGCCGGCACAACTCCGAATACGTGCCCTACTTCCGCCGCACCCGCGAGCTTGTCGAGAAGTACGCGCCGCCCTGGGGGCGAGATTACGACCTCTACGTCGCCCGGCAGGAGCGCTATTACGACGCGGTGCGCCGCCAGGTCGCCGGCGAGGAGGCGATTCCGATGGACCGCACCCACGAGTATTGCTCGTTTATCCTGCGCAGCATCGAAACCAACACTCCGCTCCGGATCAACGCGAACGTGCCGAACGACGGACTGATCACGAACCTACCGAGCGGCTGCTGTGTCGAAGTCCCCTGTCTGGTGGACAATACCGGCATCCATCCCTGCCACGTCGGAGACCTACCGCCGCAGTGCGCCACCCTGAACCGCGCCAATATCGGTGTCCAGCAGCTCACCGTCCAGGCGGCCTTGACCGGCGACCGCGACGCGATCTACCGGGCGGTGGCGCTCGATCCGCTGACCGCCTCGGTGCTCTCGCTTGACCAGGCGCGCGCGATGACCGACGAGCTCCTCGCCGCGTCGGCACCCTGGCTGCCGCCCCACGGAACGCCATAATCGCCGTCCGGACCGATGGGTATGATCGTTGCCAGATACGGCGATGAGCCGTACAATGGATTTGCGATGTTGGGATCTAAGAGGGTTGATGAGGACAACCGGACGCGGAGTCAGGAGTGATCGGTTGGAGGCGCGGGTCTCGCCCCGGGTGAAGGCTCTGTTGGAACAGGCCGCCAACCTCCGTGGCTGTACCCTGACCGAATTTGTCGTCGCTAGCGCGCAAGCCGCGGCTGAAGATGCGATCCGTCGACACCAGGTTCTCGAGCTGAGCGCCCGCGACACCGAGGCGTTCTACGCGGCGATCGAAGCCCCGCCGACTCTCGACGCGAAGATGCGCGACGCCATTCGCCGTCATCGGGAGACCACCCGAGTGGTCCATTAGCGCGTGCCGGGGGAGAAGCTCCAATCCGAGCCACTGGGGCCGCGGCACGACCGTCAGGCATTTTCGTGCGGCGTCGAGCCGCTCGATCGGTACCTTCGGCAGCAGGCGGGCCAGGAACAACGGCGGAACGTCGCAGTTCCCTACGTCCTCGTCGACGTCGAGACCGGGGCGATCGTCGGCTACTACACGCTCAGCGCGTTCACGATTGCCCCGGCCAGTCTTCCGTCGGAGGCGAGCCAGAAACTCCCGCGTTACCGCACCTATCCCGCCATCCTGATCGGGCGACTTGCCCTTGACCACCGCTATCATGGGAAAGGTCTCGGCCGAGTTCTCCTCGCGGACGCGCTGACGCGATGCCGCGTCCTCAGCAAAGAGTTAGCGGCGATCGCGGTCGTGGTCGACGCGAAGGACGATCGGGCGCGCTCGTTTTACGAACACGTCGGCTTCCTGCGTCTATTGGACGACCCGTATCGTCTTTATCTTCCCATGGCGACGATCGCGCGGAGTATACCATCCCCGACCACGCCTGGCGAAGCGGCTCCGCCGGAGAACATTCCGCCGTCGTAGCCTGGCGCCGGTCCGCCGCGACCTGGGCCCGCGGTCCGGCCGCGGGCCCGCCGGGAATCGGCCGCCTACGCCGTGCCCATCAGCTTGGCGCCCTGCATGAGCAAGTCGTTGACCTTCGGCGTGATCGCTTTCAGGGCATCGGCAGCCGTCTGCTTGTTCGCGAAAATGTCGTCGAGCGCCGGCTTGATGTACTTGGTGTAGGCCTCGTTCCACCGCGGCTGGTGGTAGTAGTGGCGGCTGATCCGGTGCTCGAATCCATCGATCGCCGGCTTGATGTTCTTGTTCAGCTTCGCGATGCTCGCGTTGTAGCGCGAGTCCAGGCTGGTGAACAGCGGCAGCTCCCAGCCCAGCTCGACGCCGGGGATCGTGCCAACCGGTCCCGCCAGGAACTGGAGAAGCTGAAAGGCCGGATCGAGGTTCTTTCCCTTCGCGTTCATCGTCCAGCCACTGTACCAGAACATCACCTTCACCGGATTGCTGCCTTCGGTCGGCCAGGGTGACTGGTCCCAGTCGAACTTGTCCTTCACGTCCTGGGTGTGGTAGCTGAGCTGGGACACGTAGTGCGGGTAGATCGCGATGTTGCCGTTGTTGTAGTTGAAGGCGCTGCCACTGGTCGAGCTACCTTCCGATGAGGCGACCTTGTCCTTCCAGACGGCATCGGCCACCCACTGCCAGGCCGCCGGGCCCGGGTCATCGGCCCAGAGGAGCTTTGACCAGTCGTCGCTGAGGGTCTTGCCGCCCCAGGTCTCGACGATGCTGAAGGGATTACCGCTGCCGCCGGCCTCGGAGGTGACGAAGAGACCGAATTGGAGCGGCGTGCCATCGCTGGCCCGCTTGGTCAGACTCTTCGAGATCTCGAGCACGTCGGCGAAGCTCCAGTTCGAGTCGCCATAGGTGATCGGAGGATCTTTCGCTCCGCCGGCCTTGAAGACCGACTTGTTGACCTCGACGTTGCTCATGTCGCCGCCCATCGGCAGGGCGTAGAGCTTGCCGGCGTAGCGCGCGCTGTCGAAGATCGCGGTCTTCGCGTCGCTGCTGGCGAGCCAGTCATCCTTGCCCAGCGACTTCAGCTTGTCGTCGAGAACCGGAATCTGTCCCTGCTCCTGGAAGGGAAAGACGTCTTGCCAGGCCAGGCGAAAGACGTCCGGTCCGACGCCGCCGGCCAGTTGGGTGAGAATCTGCTGCCGGTAGCCGCTGCTCGCCGAGTTGCGCAGGTTGACGGTGATCTTCGAGTCGGGGTAGGTCTTCTTGAAGAGGTCGACGCGTTCCTGCTCGCGAAACAGGCCGTAGGTGTCGGTCGCCCACGAGCTCTCGATCAGGGTCACCGCGGCCGCGCTGGCGGGCTGGCTTGCCGCCTGGGGAGCCGTGGCGCCTTGAGACGCGCTCGCCGGGGTCGGCTTGGCCGCCGCCGACTGACTCGACTGGCCGGCCGAGGTCGGCGCGGCCGCGGGGCTCGCCGACGAGCACCCGGCCAGGAGAACCCCCCCGACCGTCGGTAACAGCAGATCCGTGAACAGGCTCCGTCGCGTTCGCTTACCGCTGAGATTCATCGCGTCTCCTTTCGGTTCATCAACGCCCGGCCAGACCGGTGGTCGTGATCCCGCGAATGAAGTGCCGCTGCGCCAGGAAGAAGATGACGATGACCGGAATCGTCATCAGCGTCGACGCGGCCATCAGGTAGTTCCAGTTGGTCTGGTACATGCCGAGCATCGTGTTCAGACCAACCGTCAACGTCATCTTGTCGCGATCGGGAAGGTAGATCAGCGGATTGAGAAAGTCGTTCCAGCCCCCCTGGAAGGCGAAGATCGCCATCGTCGCGATCACCGCCTTCGAGAGGGGGAGCATGATCTGGGCGTAGATTCGCCAGGACGACGCGCCGTCGATCCGCGCCGCCTCGTCGAGCTCGTAGGGAACTCCGAAGAAGAACTGACGGCAGAGGAAGATGTAGAACGCGTCGCCGCCGAACCACCACGGAACCCACAGGGGCAGGTTCGTGTTCACCCAGCCGAGATTAGTGAAGAGGATGAACTTGGGAATCAGGGTGACGATGCTCGGCAGCATCATCGTCGCCAGGCAGAGCGAGAAGAGGAAGCCACGCCCCGGAAAGCGCAGGCGGGCAAACCCGTAGCCGGCCATCGACGAGGTCAGGATCGCGCCGGCCATGCTCAATCCGACGATGACCACGGTGTTCCAGGTCCAGATGGCGAAGGGCAGCAGGTTCCAGGTGTCGACGTAGTTGTGCCAGACGACCGGGCTGGGGATCCAGACCGGCGGGTACTGGAACTCGTAGCCGGTCCGCTTGAACGACGTGCTGACCATCCAGAAGTACGGGACGACGAAGGTGACGCCGACGGCGACCAGCGAGACGTAGAGGACGGCGCGCCCGATGGTGTAACTCAGGCCGCGCGACTGATTCCGCGCGGAACTCACTTCCGCGGCCCGTAGCGATACCGCGTCGCTCACCGCTCGCTCCTAAAAGCTGCCTTCGTAGTGGACCCACCGTTTCGCCACGAGGAACTGGATTCCGGTGAAAATCAGCACGATCAGGAAGAGAATCCAGGCGAGCAGCGAGGCGTAGCCCATCTTGAAGAAGACGAATCCGTTCTGGTACAGGTAGAGGACCAGAAAGAGCGTCGAGTTGGATGGACCGCCCTGACCGCCGCTGATGATGAAGACCGACGTGAAAATCTGGAACGAGCCGATGATCCCGACGACCAGGTTGAAGAAGATGACCGGCGACAGCATCGGCAGGGTGACACCCCAGAAGCGCGACCAGTAACCGGCACCGTCGATGCTCGCCGCCTCGTACAACTCCTGGGGGACGTTCTGAAGGCCGGCCAGGAAGATGATCATCGCGCCACCCAGCGCCCAGAGCGCCATGATGATCAGGGCCGGCTTGGCCCAGGTCGGATCGGCGAACCAGTGAGACGTCGGCAGGTGCATCCGGCGGAGCGCGAGGTTGACCAGACCGAAGTCAGGATTGAAGACCCAGAGCCACAGCATGACCGAGGCGACCGACGGCGTGATCGACGGTAGATAGTACACCGTACGGAAGATGCCGACGAGGCGAATCCGAAGGTTGAGCGCGAGCGCCACCAGGAGCGCCAGCGTCACGTGGAGCGGCACGAAGATGAACGTGTAGTAGGCGGTGTTGTAGAGCGACGTCGGAAACAGCCCGTCGGCCAGTAGTGTCTTGAAATTGTCGAGCCCGGCGAAGGTCGGCGGGGTCAGCAGCGACCAGTTCAGGAAGACGAGGGCGAGTGAAAACAGCATCGGGCCGGCGATCCAAATGACGAACCCGACGAGCCAGGGGCCGATGAAGAGGTAGCCGTCGATCGCTTCCTGGCGAAGCAGCCCTGAACGGCGGCGTGCCAGGGGAACCGACCCACTTGACATGTGGCGATCCTCGGGATGACGACTGGCGTTCCGGACCGAAGGGAGCGCGCGACCCGCGGTGCTACTATATCCCGAGGATTTCTGGTGGTCAAGTATCATCGATCGTGCACAAATACAATCGCGCGCATTCCAGGGTGGTGGTAGGGTGACCGGCGGCAGTTTGTCACCCCGAGCGTGTCGCGAGGGGTCTCTGGCTTTCGCTGCCCGGGGTCAGAGATTCCTCGCGATCGCTCGGAATGACCGTTCCTCCAACCGCGCCTGGCCACACGCTCGGCTACACCGCGACCCGCTCCAGCCACTCTTTGGTGATCTCGAAGCCGAAGCCGGGAGCGTCGGTGGGGCGCACGTAGCCGTCGCGAATCGGCGCCGTGCCGGGAAGAACGATCATCTCCTCCAAAGGAACGCCGGGCGGCGCCACGCCTTCCGATCGCTCGCCCCAGGGGATCGCCGGCATCGCGTAGGCGAGATGTTGCCCCCAGGGATAATTCATCCCGCCGTGGGTGATGACGGTCAGTCCGTGCGCCTCGGCGAGGTGACAGATCCGGAGGGCGGCCGAGATTCCACCGGCCCAGGAGATGTCCGGCTGGAGAATGTCGATCAAGCCGCGACCGGCCGCCATCGCGAAGGGATGGAGGCCGTACCAGTGCTCGCCGGTCGCCAGGATCGTCCCCGGTAGCCGCTGGCGCAGCTTCGCGTAGCTATCAAGATCGTCGGGCAGCAGGGCGTCTTCGAGCCACTTGATTCGGTACGGTCGAAGCGCCTCCGCCAGGCGCACCGCGTACTCGACGTTCAGCGACATCCAGCCGTCCACCATCAGCTCGACGTCGTCGCCGATCTGCTCGCGGGTGCGCGCCACCAGCGCCTCGGCGCGGCGGATGCCGGGCAGGCCGGCCTCGGGTCCATCGCGCAAGAAGAGCTTCACCGCCTTGAAGCCGAGCTCCAGAAACCAGGCGACGCTGTGCTCGGTGCCGTAGGAGAGGTCGGTGTTGCTGGCGTAGCAGAAAATCTCCTCCTTTTGCGGGCCGCCGAGCAGCTCGTAGACCGGCCGCCCCAGCAGCTTCCCCTTCAGATCCCAGAGCGCCAGGTCGACCGCGCTGATCGCGTAGCTCGCCAGTCCGGCCGTGCCGTAGGGCGAGCTGATGCGCTGCATGACGTCCCAGAGCTTCTCGGTCGCCAGGCAGTTCTGCCCGGTGAGAACCGGCGCGAAATGGTCGTTGATCACCCGCTCGACCGGGCCGCCGTGGGTGGTGAGGCCGAGGCCCCAGGTGCCGTCGTCAGCGGTCACCACACAGGCGGTGCGCTTCCAGCGGTTCCCCCAACTCGACCGCGAAAACTCCGGATAGCGGGCCATCGGACTGACGAAGCCGTTGACGGTTTGCCGGGGGACGCGCGGCGTTGTCTTGGGATGAGGGGTGACGTCGACCGCGCGGGCGCGAATCTCTTTGATGTTCATCGAACGGTCTCCTCGGGTGGCGCTACTGCTCGCCTGGCCGGAGTATCGGCCGTGGAAAGCGCGCTGTCAACGGTGGGTAGGCAGACGACGCGAGGAGCGTTCCGCGCTCCCATGCCCTTGACGCGCCTACAGTTTATTGCTCAACTCTTTCTGACATCGACCAGAGGGCGCGGGCGCGCTGAAAGATTGCTCGCTCGGTTGAACCCATGGCCGGGTGAACATCACGACGGAGATCTGTGAGGAGAAAAGCCATGCAACTGGGTGGACTGCACCACGTCTCGTCGATTACCGGCGACGTCGGCCGCAACCTCGCCTTTTACACCGAGGTGCTCGGGCTGCGTCTGGTCAAGAAGACGGTGAACCAGGATGACGTCTCGGCCTATCACCTCTTCTACGCCGACCGGGCCGGCCATGCCGGGACCGACGTGACCTTCTTCGACTGGGAGGGGATGGCGCCCCATCGCCCTCACGCCGGCGAGATCTCGGCCGTGGCCCTCCGAGTTCCCGGGCGCGCCGCCCTCGAGAACTGGATCGCACGCCTCGACGCCTACGGCGTCACCCACGGTCCGATCGTCGAGCGCGATGGGCGGGCGGTGCTGGCGTTCGTCGACCTCGAAGGGCAGCGCCTCGAGCTGGTGGACGACAGCGTCGGCAATCTCGGCGTCCCGCCCGGCGAGGCCTGGGACCGCGGGGCGGTGCCGGCGGCCTGGGGCATTCGCGGCCTGGCCGCGATCACGATCACTGCGAAGGATCTCGGACCGACCGATCGGGTACTGACCGGGCTGCTGGGATTACAAAAGGTCGAGGACCGCGTCGAGGACGGTCACCCGGTCGTCACCTACGCGATCGGGCCGGGTGGCCCGGGCGCCGAGGTGCGGGTGATCGAGCGGCCGGACCTTCGGAGTGGCGCGTTCGTCGGCGCCGGTGGCGTCCATCACGCGGCGTTTCGCGCGCCGAATTCCGAGGAGCACGCCGCCTGGCGGGAGCGGATGGCCGCGGCCGGCCTGAACGTCACGCCGGTGATCGATCGCTATTACTTCAAGTCGATCTACTTCCGCGAGCCGGGCGGCGTCCTCTTCGAGATCGCGACCGACGGCCCCGGCTTTGCCACTGACGAGGACCTCGATCACCTGGGCGAGACGCTCGCCCTGCCGCCGTTCCTGGAGCCGCGCCGGCGCCAGATCGAGGCGAATCTCAAGCCGATCGCGCCGGTCGCGCTCGAAGCACGTTATAGTTAAGAGAGACCACCCGCGAGGAGTGCGACTTTGGTAGAGAAGCTTTTGGCGATGGATCTCTTGCGCGTGACCGAGGCCGGCGCGTTGGGCGCCGCTCGCTGGATGGGACAGGGCGACAACGAGCGCGCCGATCAGGCGGCGGTCGAAGCGATGCGCCGGGCGCTGGACGAGGTCGACGTCGCCGGGACGATTGTCATTGGCGAAGGCGAGCGCGACCAGGCGCCGATGCTCTTCATCGACGAGCGCGTCGGCACCGGGCGCGGCCCCGGCATCGACATCGCGGTCGATCCGGTCGAAGGGACGAATCTTGTCGCGCGCGGCGTGCCCAACGCGCTGGCGGTCATCGCCGCGTCGGAGCGCGGCGGCCTCCTCCACGCCCCGGATACCTACAT
>JBOGTX010000690.1:0-3498 GCA_050695695.1 Chloroflexota bacterium | reverse complement strand
GGCCGTTGGTATCTGGTCGCGCTGATCCCGCCCGCTTTCATCCTGGCCGTTCTGCTCTCGCTCGGCGCGGTCGTCTCGCCGGCCTTTGCTCCCAAGATTCTTCCATTCGGGATTCTCTTCGGGGTATTTGCCGGCCTCTTCGAGGAGACCGGTTGGATGGGCTACGCCTTTCCGAAGCTGCGGGCGACGCACGGGCCCATGACCGCCGGCATCCTGCTCGGGGTGCTCTGGGGATTCTGGCACCTGCCGGTCGTCGATTTCCTGGGCGTGGCCGGCCCGCACGGCGCCTACCGGCTGCCCTTCTTTCTCGCCTTCGTCGCGGCGATGATCGCCATCCGATTGATCATCGTCCGGGTGTACGAACGCACCGGGAGCGTCCTGCTGGCCATGCTGATTCACGCGAGCTCGACCGGATTCCTGGTCGTCCTGAGCCCAAGCCGGGTGTCGGCCGGCCAGGAGGCGCTCTGGTACGCGGTGTATGCCGCGGCTCTCTGGATCGCCATCGCGCTGGTCGGGTTACGTTCGCCGCATCTGGTAGATCGTGGGCCGGAGGTAGCCGCTCCGGAAGGGAATCTTCAGCGGGAAGGCGCGCTCGAGACTCCACGCCTGGCGGGTTGACTGTAGCGCCGACTCGAAGAGGCGATGGCGCGCGGTGATCGCCACGAATGACGCCGGGCTTGCCGCGACCCGCGCGGCCTCCGCGAGAATCGCCGGGTAGAGGACGGCGTTCTCGCGCTGGCTGCCCACCAGCATGCCGTACGGCAGATCGGCGACCAACGCGTCGACGCTCGCGCTCGGCAGAGGAAGCCGGGTCGCGTCGGCGCGCAGCAATCGGATGTCCCGGGCGTGTCCACTCGCGAGGGCATTCTCCACGGCGCAGGCCAGCGCGGCCGGGTCCCGATCCACGCCGAGGGCCGGACGGGCCGGACCGAGATCCAGTCGCTCGATCAGGAGCGTGCCGGAGCCGCAGGCGAGGTTCAGGAACCGCTGACTGGGCGAGGGATCGGTCAGCTCGCCCATCGCCCGGGCGACGGTCGCGTTGAGCGCGCCGGGCCAATCGCAAACCCGCCAGGCCCGGGCCGACAGCGGACGCGGGCTGACGCGAATCAGGGCATCCCAGCCGGGAGATCCGTCGAGCGGGCGGCGAACGCCGAGCGAAAGGTCGCCCGGGCCGTCGGTCGCCGGGATCCGCAGCGCCTCGGCAAGCGCCACCTTGAAGCGCGCGAAGGTCGGGGAGTCGGCGCCGGCCGCGCTCAGATGAAAAGTCGCGAAGCGGCCGGCCGGGTAGATCTCCAGCACCCGCCGGATCGCCGCGATCAGCCGCTGGAAACTCTGGTGGCCGAGAAGCCCACGGGGGCGGGACACGTCGAACGATTCGACGCGGTACACCGCGACGACGGTTTTCAGCGTATCGAGGCGGCGGAGGCTCCCGTCATAATCGAGAGCCAGGCGCCCTTCGCGCGGGCGTCCCAGGATCTCGGCTTCGGGCAGGCGAGCCTGGATCTCGCGCTCGGCGAACTCTTCGAGGCCAGGCACGACCTCGACGTCGAATCTCACGCCACGTCGGCCAGCCATGTGGCGAACGTGTCGCGCCAGGCTACCCGATCGTCGGGACCGCCGAAGTCCAGGGTGAAGGGCCCGAAGTAGCCGAGCTCGGTGAAGCGGCGGAAAACGTGACGAAAGTCGACGATGCCCTGGCCAGGCATCAGGTGCTCTTCGTAGCGCCCGTGGGTGTCGTTCAGGCGGACCTGTCCGATCTTCGCGATGCCGAAGGCAGCCAGGAATCCGTCGAAGCCGTCGGGGACGAGGTGGGCGTGACCGACATTGAAGGCCCACTTGAAGCGTGGCGAGTCCACCGCGTCGAAGAACTGGCGCGTCTCCGCCACGTCGCGCGGCAGGTAATGAATCTCGGCGTTGTCGGGCTCTTTGTTGTGGTTCTCGAAGTAGATGTCGATCGCGCGCTCCTCGGCCCAGCCGACGGCGCGGCGCATCCGATCGATCGCGGTCGCGAAGCGCGCCCCGCGGTCGGACGAAAAGTGGTAGCCACCGTGGCAAATGACGTAACCACAACCGAGCGCGCGCGCCAGATCGAAGTTCTCGCGGAGGTACTCGTCGATCGCCCGGTGCATGACCGGGGTGATCTCCGCCATGTTGATCGCCGACAGGCTGTGGATTCCCAGGCTGACGCGGTGGCGCCCGGCCAGATCACGGACTCGGGAGATCCGCTCCGTGGTGAAGGTCCCGGGATAGTTCTCCGGCGTGTCCGCGTTGAAGTCGACTCGGCTGAACCCGTGGTCGACCGCCCATTGAATTGCCCGTTCTAACGGCCAGGATCCGGGGCCGGCGAAGACGAAGCGCTCGCGCTGGTCCATCGAGAATGACCTCCCAAAAAATCAAAGCCCGCGGGCGACGACCCGGTCGACGTGAAGGTGAATGCCCAGGCGGTCCGCATGCGCGATGACCTGCCAGCGCTCCGGTCCGAGCCGCAGCCCGACGTAGCGGATCGACATCCGGTTGACTTCCCGCTCCTGGAGGGCGCGGTCTGCCACGAGCTCGGCCCGACCGCTCATGGTGACGTAGCGGGGACCGTCCTCGACGCAGATGGCCATGCGCGGATCGCGACGCAGGTTTCGCTCCTTGAGCAGGCCACGCTGAGTATTCAGGATGACGACGTCGTCCACCAGGTCGTACCACATCGCGGTGAGCTGGGGCGTCCCGTCGCGGTTGATCGTCGCCATCACCGCCATGCGCGGCTGCTCCAAAAACTCGCGAACGTTGTCTTCGATCAGCACCCATCCTCCCGACTACTGCATCACGACGTCGACGCTGCCCATCAGGACAAAGCCGCCCACCCGAACGAACGGCGCGCCGGACCGGGCCGGCTCTGCCTCGAACTTGCACTGCTTGTTGCCCATGATCGTCAGTCCGCCCAGCTCGACCTCGGTCCCCCGGGGAACGATGATCTTCACCGAGCCCATCACGACGTGGGTGTCGATCTCGATCTCGTTGGCGAGGACGCTGGCGCGCCGCAGGTCGAGGGTACAGCTTCCCATGATCGTGAGAGCTCGAGTTTTCCCTTCCACCCGCCAGTGATCGTTCCGCCTGGTGTCGCTCATGATGCAAACTGTCCAGTTGGTCGGGCCACGGCGCCGAATCGTCGTCGGCTCGGCGGCGGGCAGGTCTCGGGTGACGACGGTGAGCTCACCACGGGTTCGGGCGGCGAAGACGGCGTTCACCCGGTCCGAGAACTCGTCGAGAGTGAGTCGACCGTCGGCGCAGGCATCGCGAAGCACGGTCACCGACTGATTGCGCTCGCCGTCGCCGACGAGCACGTCGTCGTGATTCATCATCAAAACTCTCCGGCCTTTCGAGAAGAGTGGCTGGTCAGACGTATTATGCAACGCCAGGGTCGAAGAGTACAGGTGTGGCTTCGGCCGATTCGTAACATCACGCACCGCGAATTCTCGCTGCGTCGAGGAGACCTCTCTCCCGGCCTCT
>JBOGTX010000689.1:0-8825 GCA_050695695.1 Chloroflexota bacterium | reverse complement strand
CGTTCGCCACTCACTCTCCCGAAAGAGAGTCCGTTCGACTTGCATGCTTAATGCACGCCGCCAGCGTTTGTCCTGAGCCAGGATCAAACTCTCCGTCTCAGCCGTCCGTGTTCCCACGAACGGACTTCCCACCACGAGGTCACCAAAGCTCGCGCTCTGCTTCCCTCGCTTTTTTCTCGTTCGCCCTTGGCTCCGCTTTCCTGTCACTCTTCAGTTGGTAAGGTGCCCCAGTCATCCCCATCTCGGGGGTCTCCGGGCTGCCTTTCTCAGGCGCACCTGCTCAGTATACAACACCGCGCACGTGCCCGTCAAGGTTCTCGAAACGTCCATCGGCCGATCCGTGATCCTGACGGGGAGGAACAAGCCGTGATGTCCGGCGGTCCCTGGCCTGAGGCGGCTCCCCTTGTTCCGCGCTCTCGACGAGCGCCGAACAACTAAGGATTTTAACCCGCCCGGCGGAATTGTGCAAGGCTTTTCACGATCAATTTCTTGCCCTCTCGCCGCTTTGCTCCCGACGACGGCCGCGATCCTTCGTCCGCCACGCCGTCGGCTTCCCAGCGCCGCGGCCGGCCGCCGTCCGGCGTTGTCAGCGTTACCTGCCCTACGGTATAATCTCTTACGGTGAACTGGGGGATTGGGCCGTGGCGCTGGTGAACGATGGGCTGGGCGAGATCAACTGCAAGGTCGTCTACGTCGGCCCGCCCTTCTCCGGCAAGTCCACGAACCTCGCGCGCATTCGCGATCAGGCGCCCGACGAAGCGCGCGGCGATCTCGTCGAGGTGCCGATCGAGGCGGATCCGGATCGATCGTTCGATTTCCTGCCACTCGATCTCGGCGTGGTCCATGGCTATCGAGTCCGCCTGCATCTCTTCACGATTCCCGGTTCGTCAACCGGGGAGCCGGGGCGGGCCGGGATTCTCAAGGGCGCGGATGGCGTCGTCTTCGTGGTGGATTCGGCCCGCGATCGCTTTCACGACAATTTTGTGTGTCAGCACGAAGTGTCGCGCATCCTCGATCGCTGTCGAGCTGGCCTGGAGTCCGTCGCTTTTGTCGTTCAATATAATAAGCGTGATCTGCCGGATGCGGTTCCGCTTCCGGTCTTGAACGCCCGCTTGAATCCCACCGGCGCGCCGTCTTTCGAGGCGGTGGCCACCAGCGGACGCGGGGTGTTCGCTACTCTCCAAGCGATCAGCCAGCTTCTGCTGGATCGTTTGTAATCTATCATCGTCGAGGAATACCAGGTGCGAGCGATTCTTAGTCCATGGGACAAACGGGGATTGGCTGATTTCGCCCAGGAGCTTCACGCCCTCGGGTTCGAACTGTACGCGACCGACGGGACGGTTCGCGCGTTGGCCGACGCGGGACAAGCCGCGCGCAACGTGAGCGAGCTGACCGCCCATCCGGAGATGCTCGAGGGCCGCGTCAAGACGCTTCATCCCGCCATTTACGCCGGCCTGCTGGCCGATCGCGACAACGACGATCACCGCGCGCAAATCGCGCGATTTGGCTACGCGCCAATCGACGTGGTGGCAGTGAACCTCTACCCGTTCCAGGCGACGATCGAGTCGCCAACCGCGACCCTCAAGGACGCGCTGGACAACGTCGATATCGGCGGGGTCTCGCTGCTGCGCGCCGCCGCGAAGAACTTCGGGCAGGTGATCCCGGTCGTGGACCCGGCCGATTATCCGGTGGTGATCGAGCGGCTGCGCGCCCATACCGACGACCTCGCCTGGCGCCGCCAACTGGCGGCCAAGGCGTTTCGCCACGTCGCGGTGTACGACGTCCACGTGGCCGGCTACCTGGCCGGTCCGCTCGACGACTTTCCCGACGTTCTACCGGTCGCGCTCGCCAAATCGCAAGACCTTCGCTACGGTGAGAACCCGCACCAACGCGCCGCCGTGTATCGCCAGACGCCAAACCCGCGACCGGGCACGGCGATCGTCGGAGCCCGTCAGCTTCACGGTAAGGAGCTTTCCTTCAACAATTTGCTGGACGTCGACGCCGCGCTCGGCTCGGTGCGCGACTTCGCCGCGATCGCCGTCGCGGTCGTCAAGCACGGCAATCCGTGCGGCCTGGCCTGCGCCGAGGAGCTGCCCGAGGCGTACCGCCGCGCCCACGCCGGGGATCCCATGTCGGCCTTCGGCGGCGCCGTCGGCCTCAATCGGGTGGTCGACGGCTTTACCGCCCAACTGATCGCCGAGAGTCACTACGACGATCTCGTCGCGCCTGGCTACACCGACGAGGCGCTGGCAATTCTGCGTCGCAAGCGCAACCTGCGCATCCTCGCGGTCGATCTGACGCCCACCGACTCGCCGGCCGCGACGATCAACCCGACGTTGTCCCTCGATTTCCGAGCGGTCACTGGCGGGTTCCTCGTTCAAACCCAGGATGCCCTTCGCGAGGATGACGTGACCCTGCGGACGGTCACCGATCGCGAGCCCACCCTCGAAGAGCTGACCAATCTTCTCTTCGGCTGGCGGGCGGTGAAGCACGTCAAATCGAATGCCATCGTCCTCACTCGGCAGCTATCGCTCGTGGGTGTGGGAGCCGGTCAGATGAGCCGGGTCGACGCGGTTGACCTGGCCATCCGGAAGGCCGGAGCTCGGGCCATCGGAAGCGTCCTCGCCTCCGATGCCTTTTTCTCCCATCCCGACGCCCCCGAGTTGGCGGCGAAGGCCGGGATTACCGCGATCATCCAGCCCGGCGGAGCGATGCACGACGAGGACGTCATCAAAGTGGCGAACCGCCATCACCTCGCCATGCTCTTGACCGGCCGCCGCCATTTCCGGCATTGATCATCTTTTTCCAACGAAGGGGGCCAACCCATGCCACTCTACGAATATGAGTGCACCAAATGTCGGAATCGTTTCGAGGTCCGCCAGCGCATGACCGAAGATCCGATTACCGTTTGCCCGACCTGCGGAGGGGCGACCCGGCGCCTGCTCTTCCCGGCCGGCATTATCTTCAAGGGCTCGGGCTGGTACGTCACCGATAGTCGCAAGGCGGACACCGCCTCGGCGACATCCTCGCCTGGCGAGACTAAAGACACGGACACCAAGGGCACGGAAACCAAGGGCGCGGAGACCAAGAAGGAAGCTCCGTCGACCAGCTCGACGGCGACGACCCCATCCTCGACCTCGGGCACGGATCGCGGCAGTAAGTCCACCACCGGCTCGACCACGACCTGAGCGCCGCTCGCGCCCAGGTCAGGCTGACGCGGGAGCATTCTCCTCGCCGATCCAGCTCCAACGGGCGACCGGCCGCTCCAGATGGGGGGTACGACCGATGGGACGATTGGGGGATACCCGCCCAAGCGCGAAAAGCCCATCATGACCCAGGCGAGTGATGACACGCCCGGTTGGCGCCCGAGCTGAGCCCGCCAAAAGGGGCACCCATGAGAAGCGAATCGAGGAAAGCGGCCGGAAAATCCCCGCTGACCTTCAGCGCCGCGCCAACCGCCATCGCGAGCTACGCGCCGACCGATTCCGGGGCCTGGGATCGCCCGGAATCCATCGACGACCGAGCGCCCGTCGCCGCGATCGTCTACCCCGAGCCCGGCCAGATCGCCAAGCAGATCCACCGCATGGCCCAGCGGATCACATCGGTTCTCAGCCTGGAAGACGCGCTGAGCGAGGTCTTGCGCACGGTCGAGATACTCTTTGGCGCGTCCGGCGCCAGCATCTTCCTGCTCGAGGAAAGCGGCACCGTCGTCAACCGCCGCTATACGACCCACGGAACCGGCCATCCCCACTGGGAAACGCGGCCCGGGCGGATCA
This sequence comes from Chloroflexota bacterium, assembly GCA_050695695.1. Classification (GTDB taxonomy): domain Bacteria; phylum Chloroflexota; class UBA6077; order FW602-bin22; family CADDYW01; genus JAJPKB01. The sequence continues at coordinate 5,049 of JBOGTX010000689.1, read as the reverse complement.
ACCCGGACGGCATCACGATGACAGTCATCCACTCCGGCCGTCCGATCATCGTGGAAGACGCGCAGCAAGATCCGCGGACCCGCGCGACCGCCACGTCCGACCAGCGGACCTTCGCGGTCATTCCTCTGCGATCGCCGGAGCGCACCTCGGGCGTTCTTTACGTCGACTGGCCGACCTTCCGGTACTGTAGCCTCGCCGACGTGGACCTCCTCGAGACGATTGCCGCATACGGCTCGGTTGCCGTGGAGAACGCTCGACTGCACGCGCGTGAGCTCGAGACGCGGCAGCGATTGGAGCATTTTCTGGGAATCGTCGCGCACGATCTGCGGGCCCCGCTCGGGGTCGTGACCACCTCGCTCGAGATTCTCCAGGACCACGAATACGCCACGCGCCGCGATGCCATCCACAAGATTCTGCCGGCGATCGATCACGCGACCAGACGCATGCAGCGACTGATCGACGATCTTCTGGACGCTGCCCGCGTCGGGGCCGGTCGTTTTCAGATGCGGTACGGGTCGATGAACCTCTCCGCGTTGGCCGAAGTGGTCCAGACGCACCGGTCATCCACGAAGACCCACCGGATCACCTTCGAGGCACCGCCGCGCCTTGAAGGAAATTGGGACGCCCAGCGGATCGAGCAAATGTTCACGAACTTGCTCTCGAACGCCATTCGCTACTCGCCAAACGGCGGAACGATCCGAGTCCGCGTCTACCAGGACGGGGGATGCGCCATCGTGAGCGTGACGGATCCTGGCATTGGTATCGCCGCCGAACAGGTGGAGAAGCTCTTCCAGCCATTCTTCCGCTGCGATCCCGACGTGACCGTCGGCGGCACCGGTCTGGGTCTGTACATCGCGAAGGCGATCGCCGAGGCGCACGGGGGAGGGATCTCGGTGGTGAGCCAGCCCGGCAAAGGAAGCTGCTTCTCGGTGGCATTACCGCTTCAGCGACCGGATCCGGTCTTCTTGCCGAGCGACGTTTTCGAATGACGATGCTAAACTTGGCGCCAACCGATGGGCGGAGAGGATCATGCGAGCGGTCCTCCAGCGCGTGAGCCGGGCCCGCGTCTCGGTCGATGGCGAGGAAATCGGGGCGATCGGTCTGGGCTGGGCGATTCTCCTGGGGATCGGACCGAACGACGACGAGGCAACCGCGGCGGCATTCGCGGAGAAGATCGCCCGGCTACGCGCCTTCGAGGACCCGAACGGCAAAATGAACCTGTCCGCCGAGGACGTCAACGCGGAGATGCTGGTCATCTCGCAGTTCACGCTGTACGGGGACTTGACCCGCGGGCGGCGGCCGAGCTTCGTCGGCGCCGCCCCGCCCTCGCACGCCGAGCCCCTGGTCGACCGATTTGTCCACCTTTTACGCGGCCGGGGCTTTCGGGTCGCCACCGGACGCTTCGGCGCGCTCATGGATGTGAGCCTGACCAACCACGGGCCGGTCACCTTCGCGCTGTCGACCGACGGCTGGACCTGAAAGGGTTTCCGTCAGCTTCGGCAGCTACGCCTGATCGTCGTTCCAGCGCACCTCGAAACGCACGCCGAGGCGCGTGAAGTGTTCGTTCGGTCCACCGCCCTCGGCTCGATCGAGGTCGGAGATGGCGACCGTCGTCGTGATCGTGTCGGTCGACAGATCGGTCTTGACGCCGCCCCGAACCGCCAGTACGTCGTCCACCTGACCTTCTCGGACCCACTCGTCGATCTGGGCTCGCGCTCGATCCATCGCCGATGGCGTCACCAGGCCAACCGCGCGCAACTGCTCGCCGCTCACGTAATCTTGGACCCAGGCGGTGAACGCGTAATACCTCGACGCCGTGTCTGACTCGATCGCCAGCGCGGAGCTCAGCCCGCACGCTGCCACCAGCGCGCCGCTGGCCGGATCGGTGATCGGATGGATCTCGTCGTACGGCTCGTCGCCGAGGCGATAGAGCGATTCGAACGAAAGGCGGCGTGCCGCCCCAATGGCAGCCACCCTCGGTCGGAGCAGCGTCGCCGTCCGGCCAGTCGACCGGCTCGGGGGTGGCTCGTCTCGAACTTCTGATCGGTCGTCGTCCAGCACCCTCTCGAATCCCCTGGCCGCGTTCAGATCGCGCCCCCGCCGGAAGGGGGTCGTCTCGGCGGGCACGCTGGCGATCACCGGCCGGCTACGCGCTGGCCGTTCCGGCGGGCGTGGCCTGGTCAGCCGATTGAGAATCGGCAGAGAGGCGAGCGAAAGCCCGGCGGTCCGCAGCAAGACGACCACGCCAAGGCCGAATGCCAGGATGAAAGCGACGATCGGGCCAAGCCAGGACGATTGCCCCGAAGACGCCGGCGCCGACGTCGTTTGATCGTTCGCGGCGGGAGTGGCCGCCGCCTGATTCGGTTGGCTTCCGGTCGTGGCGCTCGTCGACGCCCCCGCCTCCGAGCTGGCCGAAGGGGCAAGCACCTGGGCCAGGGCGGTGACCGCGGCTTGATCGGACTGGCTCTTCAGGTTGCCAGCCTTGACGTCCTGGACCGTCTGCTGGACCAGAACCGTGGGCGAGCCGAGCAAGGCCAGGCGCTCGCGAGCGACTTCCTGGTTGTGATCGCGCTGGAACAACTGGGCGACAACCGACACGTATTCGTCGTTGGTCACGGGCCCGACCGAAGGTACGGCAAATGGGCGGGTCACCACCCAGCCGAGCCCGATCCCGACGAGAAAAGCGAGTCCGAGGAGGATCGCCGGTCGTCCAATTCGCCACCGGGTCGCTAAAGGCTCGCGCATGCGATCACCCTCCTACCTGAACCAGTTTGTTGTAGAGATATCCCCCGTGGCCACTGTAGACCACGTGATACCAGCGCCGGTCACCCGGGTCGACCGCCTCGCCATTCGCCGTCCCGTAGACCTGCACTTTCGCCCCATCCGGAATGACCACGACCGCGGCCGACTTGGCGGTGGGATCGGCGCGCAAGAGCGCCGGTTGGTGTCCGGCCGTGCGAACGACGCCAGCCCTCGCCGGGGCGGCAGTCGCTTTTGGTGGCGCCGGAGGAGCGGCAGTCGCCGTTGGGGGAGCTGGCGGGACGCTGACCTGGCTATTCGCTTGAGAGCTGGTTGGCGTCTCATTCGTCGCGGTCGGCTGGCCGGTTGGAACCGCGGTCACCGTGCTGGTTGGCAGGACGACCGCGGCGGCCGGGGTGCTCGACGGCGGGGCGGCGGGAGTCGTCACGGCAGCCGCCTGGGCCGTGCTCTGGGCGAGAGCCGGACTATCCGGCCCGGCGACCAGCGCCTCGGCAAAATTGTGGAGCTGGTCGGCCTCCTGCTGGCTGACTCGATCCGAAGAATGGGCGAGTTGATCGGCCACCGCCAGTACCGCCACCGATGGATTGCTGTAGCCGAGCGATACCAGGCGGTCGCGGACCGTGGCCAACGGAACGCCTTGCGCGTAAAGGTCGCTCACCAGCAGCATGTAATGTTCCTGGACGTTGGCTGGCGGCTTCGACAGGCGATTGCTAAGCCCCAACGCCAAACCAAACGCCACGCCCACCGCCAGGACGACGAACATCAGCGGTGGCTTCCAGCGTTCAGTCGGGTATTGCGCCGAACGAAGTCGATTGCGGCGCCGGTTCGTCGTTCTCATGCGTTCTTACTCCCCGGTTAACGTCGCCCGGATATCTCCAGTCATTGCGCGCCATGAACAGAGGAATGAGGAGTCCGCGGTTGAGGGAGGGCGGAGCGACTAGCTGACGGCTATTGTAGTACAGCGGGACCGGGAACGGTATCAGCGTCTCGTTAAAAAACCGTCGATATAAGAAAACTCCAATGAGCCAGGCGTGGTACAATCGCGTCACTCTTGGTCCGCGGAGTTAAAGATTCGATGGTCAGGGATTATGAAACCCCCACGGTGCCCCCATCCTGGCAGACATTTGCCGAAGGCTGGGCCAATCGGCTCGGCCTTGGCGATCGACCGCTCTCGCTCGTCTGCTCTCCCGACCGCTACGGCATCGCGATCGTCCTTCGTCTGATTCAAGACGATGGCGCCGAGCGCGTGGCGACGCGGCGGTCCTCCGACGCCGACGACGCCGTCGAGCGGCGCCGCGCGTTCCTCGAAGCCCTGCGCGACGGAAGCTTCCGGACGGTCGAGCTCGACGTGGCCGGCTACTTCGTCGGCGAGGGAGCGGTCCCCTGCCTGATCTGCGGCGATGCCCCGGCCCACGAAGAGTGGCAGCACACGATCCTTCGGGAGCTCATCCGAATCGCCGATCCGCCGCCCGACCCCGACGCGTCGCTCTCGCCCGAGGATGCCGACGATGCCGAAGTCGATGCCCTGAACGGCGAGGTGGCGCGTCGATTGAGGAGCCAGTAAGTCCCTGGATGGCAAAAGCCGCGTTGACGTGCCTGGCAAGTCAACGCGGCTTTTGACCGACACGCGGTCTCTAAGCGACTGGGCGCGGTCCGACGAACAGATTGTAGAGCAGAATGACCAGAGCCACGATGAGGAGAATGTTGATCACCGGACCGACGCTGCCAATCAGCAGACCCCACAGCCAGATAATCAAGACGATCGCGAGAATCACCCACAAAATCTGAGCTAGCGTCATGGTCTCGCCTGCCTCCTTTCCGCGTGAAAGACCGGGCGGGGAGCAGTCCATCCGACGCGGTCCGTCAGACGGGATAGGCAGGTACCGCACGTCGCGTGCCAGCGTCGGTTGTCGGCACGGCAAGCGAGGAATGTGGCCGCGATGCTGTATTATATGGGCGGCACTGCTCAAGAAGAATCACACCCCGGCCGTGGTTGTCGAGTGAAGGAGTCGGATATGAAGCTCGCCGAGCGAATGAGTCGCCTCGGTACCGAAACCGCCTTCGAGGTTCTCGCGAAGGCCCGCGCCCTCGAAGCCAGGGGAAAGAACGTCGTTCACCTGGAAATTGGCGAGCCTGACTTCGATACCCCGGCGCACGTCGTCGAGGCAGGGGCGGCGTCGCTCCAGTCCGGCGACACCCACTATTCGCCATCGTCGGGGATTCCCGATCTCCGACAGAGCATCGCGCGGTTCGCCGGTCGCAAGCGCGGGCTGAGCTTCAGCCCTGAGC
>JBOGTX010000688.1:0-1533 GCA_050695695.1 Chloroflexota bacterium | reverse complement strand
CTCGTAAATCGCCTCGAGCGAGCCCGCGGCGATCCGGTCCTGATCGGTATCTTCGATCCGCAGCAGGAACGTGCCCCCGGTGTGGCGCGCGTACAGCCAGTTGAAGAGCGCGGTGTGAATGTTGCCGACGTGCGGAAAGCCAGTCGGGCTTGGCGCGTAACGGACCCGCGGACGATGGGTGTCTGCCATGCCTATATTTCACCAGTCTTCTCTCGTATCATCCCATGATAGCACGGATAGCACGCCGGTCGCGGTCACTCCCGGGCGACGGCTCGATTCTGGTACACTATTTTCGGAACGAGGAGGGTAGGCGGCCATGGCGATCGAGGAAAAGGCCCGGCTGATGAGCGCCGAGGACCTGCTGTGCTTCACCGGTGACCCGGCCAAGCGGTACGAATTAGCGGACGGAGAAGTGATCGAGATGTCACCGCCGGGTGGGGAGCATGGGAAGGTTACGATGGGGGCTGGCGCGCTCGTCTTCGGATTCGCGCGGCAGAGGCAGTTGGGAACGGTGTACGCCGCCGAGACCGGTTTTCTCATTCAGCGGTCCCCAGATCGAGTGCGCGCGCCGGACGTCGCGTTCGTGGCGCGCGATCGCTTGCCCGAGGGGCACAGTCCACCGGGCTACGTCCCGCTCGCGCCGGATTTCGTCGTCGAAGTCGTCTCCCCGAACGATTCCGCCCTGGACGTGCAAGCGCGAGTCGACGAATGGCTGAAGGCCGGTACCCAGATCGCCTGGACGGTTTACCCGGGAATTCGGACGGTGCTCGTTTTTCGTGGCCTCGGACAGATCGAGCGAAAGTCGGCGGACGACGATGAGCTCGACGCCGAGCCGGTGTTACCCGGATTTCGGTGCAAGGTGCGAGACTTATTCCCCGAAGGATAACTGTGCTATAGTTTCGCCACTGGCTCCCCGACGAGCAAAATTGCGGAGGCGAACCGATGGATCTGCACGGCAAGGTGGCGCTGGTGACCGGCGGTGGCACCGGGCTCGGGAAAGTGATCAGCCTGGCTTTCGCGCGCGAAGGCATGGACGTCGCGGTCAACTACACCAAGTCGGAAAAGGAAGCGACCGAGACGGTCGGCGAGCTGCGCGCCCTTGGCGTTCGCGCGATCTCCGTCCGGGCCGACGTCTCGAAGGCGGCCGAGGTCAACGAGATGGTCGACCGCGTCGTCAAGGACCTCGGGCGCATCGACGTCTTGATGAATAATGCCGGCGCCACGGTGTTCGTGCCGTTCCAGGACCTCGATGGCGTATCCGAGGACGACTGGGACCGAATCATGGCGGTGAACGTCAAGGGCACCTGGCTGTGTACGAAGGCCGTCGCGCCGATCATGAAGCGCCAGGGCGCCGGACGGATCATTCAGACGACGTCGACCGCCGGATTACGGGCAGGCGGAAGCTCGCTCCCCTATTCGGTATCGAAGGCCGCCGGTGGCATGCTGACGCGGGGTCTTGCCCTGGCGCTTGCCCCGGAGGTAACCGTGAACGCGGTCGCGCCCGGGCTGATCGATACCCGGTGGGGCCGGGCC